>NZ_JBQKEF010000001.1:0-193781 GCF_052121455.1 Collinsella sp. LCP19S3_D3
CGGCGCGGATAACCGCTGAAGGCATCTAAGCGGGAAGCCGTTCCAGGGATTAGTTCTCCTTCCGGTAAGGGCCCAGGTAGACTACCTGGTCGATAGACGG
This sequence comes from Collinsella sp. LCP19S3_D3, assembly GCF_052121455.1. Lineage (NCBI taxonomy): Bacteria > Bacillati > Actinomycetota > Coriobacteriia > Coriobacteriales > Coriobacteriaceae > Collinsella > Collinsella sp. LCP19S3_D3. The sequence continues at coordinate 101 of NZ_JBQKEF010000001.1, forward strand.
CAGGTGCAAGGGCGGCGACGTCCTCAGCCGAGCCGCACTAATCGCCCGAGCTCTTCCGGAACCGCACCTCGCGGCCCGCGGGACTGAGCGCTCTTAAGCGCGGTCCGGGCACGAGGATGCCCCCGAGTCGGATCTCCCCTATGCGCCATGCGGCCCCCAGGGCACGTGTATGAGACACCCGGGCACCGAAGATACGGTGGGCGCCGCCCACCGGTCAGCGGCCAGAGCATGGGGGGCACGCCCGGTCCCGTTCCGAACCCGGAAGCTAAGCCCCATCGCGCCGAGAGTACTGCGGGGCCAGCCCGTGGGAGGCCAGGGCGCCGCTGACCGGTGGACGGCACCGAGCCGTGCGATTGGACTGAGAAGGGGGAGGCCTCGCGGCCTCCCCCTTTTTTGCGCTATATCTATATACAAGCTGTGCCTTGTGAGCGGACTCTTCCTTTGACTCTCTTACTGTTTGGCTGTTTTTTGAACCGTCGCTTTGTATTTGCGCGATAATTACTCGCATTGACGTTAGGGAGGGCTTGATGTTTACCGTTTTCGTTTTGGGCAATATTGCTTCGGGTAAATCGACTGCCTGCCGCTTTCTGGAATCTCGCGGAGCCCTGCTTATCGATTTAGACGTTCTTGCCAAATCGCTGTACGTGCCGGGGTCGGATATCGTCAATGCTCTTGCTGAAGAGTTTGGCTGGGATATTTTGGACGAGGATGGCGGTGTTCGACGTAACGTTCTCGCTTCTCGAGCTTTTGTTTCTCCCGATACGGTTGCAAGGCTCAATAGTATTGTGCACCCCGCTCTCATTGAGCAGCTTTCGCTGAGGATTCTCGATCCTGTTTGCTGTACGGTTTCGTCTCCCCGCTATCCCTTTGCGGCGGTCGAAGTATCTGCTCCGACTGGCTTTGAGGACGCCTTTGGCCTTGCGGATGAAATTATGGTTGTTAGCGCTCCTTTAGCGGTCCGTCGCGAACGTGCTATTCACCGTGGTATGGAGCCATCCGATTTTGATGCTCGCTGTGCTTGCCAACCCGATGAGTCTTCGCTTTGCAGTCTCGCCACGACCGTGATTGATAACGCAGCGGGCGACAGCTCGCTCTTTGAACAACTGGACGCGTGGCTTGCTCGCCATGGCCTTATGGATGCTATGGATAAGGAGACGACAGATGCCTAAGACGCGTTTCTTTACGTGGTATCGCCTTGTGCCGCTGGTTGTCGTTTTCGTCTTTGGCCTTATCTCGCTCGTTTACTCGTGTGCTCCCGCCGCTTTCTTTAAACCGTTCTATCCGATTGACTATGAGGCGTATGTAAAGCAGTCCAGTATTTCGCATAATCTCGATCCGTATCTGGTGTGTGCCGTCATCAAGTCGGAATCAAACTGGGATCCCGAGGCGGAATCAAACCAGGGCGCCCAAGGTCTCATGCAACTTATGCCCGAAACCGCTCAGGATATGATCGCTAAGGGCCTTGTCGACGGGGACGAGTATTCAGCCGATGACCTGAATGACCCCGCTTCGAATATCGAATTTGGGTGCGCGTACCTCTCATACCTGTTGACGTATTTCAATGGGTCGACGGATAGCGCTATTGCTGCTTACAATGCCGGAATGGGCAATGTCGATGGGTGGGCGCAGCAAAACACATCGCTCCATAACGCGATTGCCTTTCCCGAGACGCAAGCCTATTTGATTCGTGTCAATTATGCCTGGGTTCGCTATAAGACCCTCTATCCCGACCGGTTCGTATAGGACTATGCCTGCCGCCTGCGTATACTGCAGATGTATGAGTTAGGAGTATCCATGGCGGATTTTGAAGTTGAGCGTGTTGGCGGAGAGCTCAAACGTTTTGGCGTTGAGGGCTCTGAGGTACCGTTTGAGGTCGTGTCTCCCTATGAGCCTGCAGGTTCACAGCCTAAGGCCATTGAGTCGCTTGTGCAGGGTGTGAGGGACGGAGACCGCTATCAGGTTTTGCTTGGCGTGACCGGCTCGGGCAAGACCTTTACCATGGCCAAGACCATCGAAGCTCTCGGTAAGCCAACGCTGGTCATGGCCCCCAACAAAACCCTCGCCGCCCAGCTTGCGAGCGAGCTCAAAGAATTCTTTCCCAACAACGCCGTGGTCTACTTCGTCTCGTACTACGACTACTATCAGCCCGAGGCATATGTGCCGCAAAGCGATACGTATATCGAGAAGGATGCTTCGATTAACGAAGAAGTCGAGATGCTTCGACATCAGGCGACCGCCTCGTTGCTTTCCCGACGCGATGTGATTGTCGTTGCTTCGGTGTCCTGCATCTATGGCATCGGCTCTCCTGAGGACTATGCGGGGCTGGCGCCGAATGTCGACAAGAAAGTACCGCTCGAGCGCGATGACTTTATCCATGCGCTCATCGACATTCAGTACGACCGGAACGACTATGACTTGGCGCGTGGCACCTTCCGCGTGCGCGGTGATGTTGTCGATGTGTATCCGCCCTATGCCGAGCATCCGTTGCGATTTGAGTTCTTTGGCGATGAGGTCGAGCTTATCGCCGAAATCGATGAGGTTACCGGTGAGATGCTTCGTGAGTATGAGGCTATTCCCGTGTGGCCGGCATCGCACTATGTGACCGAGAAGCCCAAGGTCAAGGCGGCCTTGAAGTCAATCAGTGAAGAGTGCGAGAAGCGCGTCGCGGAGCTCAAGGCAACCAATAAGTTGCTCGAGGCGCAACGTCTACAGCAACGGACCGATTATGACCTCGAGATGCTCGAGACGATGGGCTTTTGCAACGGCATCGAGAACTACTCGCGTCATCTGGACGGGCGTAAGCCGGGCGAACCGCCGTTTACCTTGATTGACTACTTCCCCAAGGACATGCTCTGCATCATAGACGAGAGCCACGTGACGGTGCCACAGATTCGCGGCATGCACGAAGGCGACCGATCGCGCAAAGTTACGCTTGTTGAACATGGTTTTCGCCTGCCCTCGGCGCTCGACAATCGCCCGCTTCGTTTCGATGAGTTTGAGGCGAGAATCCCCCAGTTCATCTATGTTTCGGCAACGCCGGGCGACTACGAGCTGCGGGTGAGCCAAAACGACGTGGAGCAGATTATTCGTCCGACCGGCCTGCTCGACCCCAAGATCGACGTGCGTCCCGTTCGCGGTCAGATTGACGATCTTGAGGACGAGATTCGCGAGCGCGTTGCCCGCAAGGAGCGCGTGCTGGTGACCACGTTGACCAAGCGCATGGCCGAGGACCTGACCGACCATCTACTTGATGCGGGCATTAAGGTCAATTACATGCACTCTGATACGGCGACAATGGACCGTGTCGAGATCCTGCGAACGCTGCGCGAGGGCAAGATCGATGTTCTCGTTGGCATCAACCTGCTTCGCGAGGGTTTGGATCTTCCCGAGGTCTCACTGGTGGCAATTCTCGATGCCGATAAGGAAGGCTTCTTGCGCAACCGCCGTTCGCTGATTCAGACGATTGGCCGTGCGGCCCGTAACGCCGATGGCGAAGTCATCATGTATGCAGACGTTGTGACCGATTCGATGAAAGCGGCCATCGAGGAGACGCAGCGCCGTCGCGAGATTCAGATGGCATATAACGAAGAACATGGCATTGTGCCCAAGACAGTGCGCAAGGCCATCAACGACATCTCAAGTTTTATTGCCGAGGCCGAAAAAACTGTGGGCTCCAAGGGACGCTCGAAGGGCGACTCTCTTGGCCATGGCGCATTCTATACGCCCGATGAGTCGGGCGAGGGCGGTGTGCCGGAAACGGTGGCGCCCGAGCAGACACTTGCGGAACAGTTGGAAGAACTACCGCATGACGAGCTTGTGCGGATCGTCGAAACCATGGAAGAGGATATGCGTAACGCTTCTGCCGCCATGGACTTTGAGGAGGCGGCGCGCCTGCGTGATGCTGTCGTTCAGATTCGGGCGATGCTCGAGGGTGCGTCTGAGGACGAGACGATCGAGCGCTTACGTTCGCAGGCCCGCAAGGGTTCCACGTTCGCATCGGGTAGAAAACGCCAGGGTGTACGGTTTAAGAAATAGCGAACAGGCCCCGAGTTCCCTGTGGAGCTCGGGGCCTGTGTCTTTTGCGCGCTGGAATTCGTTCGCTAGAGGTCTGCGATCAGGGCTTCGGCACAACGGATACCGTCGGTGGCCGCGCTCATGATGCCTCCGGCATATCCAGCTCCCTCACCACAAGGGTAGAGGCCCGGGGTCGATACGGCATGGCACGTTCGGTCTCGGGTGACAGTGACCGGTGAGCTCGAACGAGTCTCCACGCCGGTAAGAACGGCATCGGGGCGGTCGTAGCCCCGTAGCTTTTTTCCGAGTAGGGGAAGTCCCAGGCGGAGCGACTCGACGATATGCTGCGGCAGGGCTTCGTCAATTGCCGTCCAAGTCACACCGAGCGGATAGGTGGGCTTTACCTTTCCGGGCGCCTTGCTGGCGCGTCCTGCGAGGAAATCTCCGACGAGTTGTGCCGGTGCGTTCCAGTTGGAACCGCCCAGGCGATAGGCGGCCGCCTCGCAGGCGCGCTGGAGCTCGATGCCGGCGAGCGGGTCATCGTCGGGAAGGTCCTCAGGCGTGACGTTAACGAGCAGGGCGGCATTTGCGTTACGGCCGTCGCGGGCATTGAGGCTGGCGCCGTTGACGCACAGGTGGCCCTGCTCGGAAGAGGCGGCGACAACCTGCCCGCCGGGGCACATGCAAAACGAGAACACGCTGCGGCCGTTGGGAAGATGGGCGACGAGTTTGTAGGGGGCTGCTCCGAGGGCAGGATGTCCCGCCGAGGCTCCATATTGGGCTCGGTCGATGTCGCGCTGCGGATGCTCGATGCGAACGCCCATGGCAAAGGTCTTTTGTGCGAGGGCCACGTTGTGGTCCTTAAGGAGTTCAAAAATATCGCGAGCAGAATGCCCGCAGGCGAGGATGAGGTGCTTTGTCTCAATTGGCTCGTAAGCGGCGTCTTGGGACGATTGGACATCAATACCGGTGATGGCGCCAGACGCGTCGATGCGAATGTCGACGAGTTTTGTTCGATAACGGACGACACCTCCGAGCTGCTCGATGCGCTGGGATATAGCGGTGATAACCGTGGGAAGGATGTCGGAGCCAATGTGCGGCTTGGCATCCCACAGAATATCGCGGGGCGCACCCGCCTCGACGAAGGTTTCGAGGATGAGGCGATGGGCGGGATTTTTGGTTCCTGTATTGAGCTTGCCGTCCGAGAAGGTCCCCGCGCCGCCCAGGCCAAACTGGATATTGCTCTCGGGGTCGAGGATACGCTCCTTTAGAAAGAGGTCGATCGCATGCGAGCGGCGAAATGCCGGGTCGCCGCGCTCGATGAGCAAGGGCTTCAGACCCGCTTCGGCAAGGGTGAGTGCGGCGAAAAGGCCGGCACATCCGGCACCGACGACGACGGGGCGCTCTTTGGGTGCGCTAGAAACGGGGGAGGGGAATGAAGGCTCATCGTCTTCTATCGCGCGTACGCGCGAGCGGTCACGCTCGGCAACGCTGTCGACCGCTTCTCGCTCGAGGTGGGGACTAGTCAGCTCAACACGAAAGCTCAGGATAAAATGGACGTCTCGTTTTTTGCGAGCGTCGATTGACTTGCGGTGGAGCTCGATGGACTTGATCTCGGAGTCCTTGCAACGCAGGACGCGCTTGGCGAATCGCTTGCCAACAATGAGGCAGGCATTTTCATCGCCGGCTTCATCGAGTGACGCGTTGACTTGGGTGAGTTCGATCATCGAGGACTCCTTAGAGGCAAGAAAGAGGCCGTCCGGTATCCCAGACGGCCCGAATGCGTTTTTGATTATAGACTGTGCGGCTACAGGCTGCTTGCAGCGCGAATGCCCGAGATCCAGGCCCACGCAAGGTTAAAGCCTCCGCAATCGGCGTCGATGTCGAGCGCTTCGCCGCAGACGTAAAGCGGGGCGTCGACAACGCTGCACGCGTGTAGACTGGGTGTTGAGATGCTCTCGACAGATACGCCACCACGCGTGACCTGCGCCGAGCGCTCCTCGGCTGTTCCCTCGACGAGCAACTTAAAGTGCTTGAGGAACGAGACCAGGTGGACGACATCGTTGGAGCCTGGATGGCACTGCTCGAACGCTGTGCAGACGACGCGGGAGAGTTGCGGGGCGAGCATGCCGTCGAGCCAACGGGGATCGCGGGGCGAAAAGCCGCCGAGCAGCTCAACGCGCCGGTTAAGCATATCGAGCAACTCGTCTTTAGAGAGGTCGGGGAAAACGTCGAGCAAGATCGTATCGCCGCGCTGGATACGACGGGAGAGGTTGAAGACAGCGACGCCCGAGATACCGAAGGTTCGAAACAGTACTTCACCGTCTTCGTGCCAGAGCTCACTATGGTTACGGGTGAGCGTCAAGCGGGCGCGGACGCGCAGACCATCCAACGTCTTGAGTGCCGCCCGATCGCCGACGACCGTTGCCGATACGGGGCAGAGGATGGGGCGCAGCGAAGTGAGGGGGAGGCTAAACGTATCGGCGATACCGGTGGGGTTGCCACCCGTGGCGATAATTACGGCATGTGCCTCCAGGGCCTCGTTCTTGCGAGGGACATCGGCGAGTGCTTTCCGAAGCGAGCGGAGCTCCGATTTTCGGTCGTCGTGCTTTTTTGCCTTGAGCGCCCGCGCTGGACGGTTTATTTGGAGTGCCCAGCCTTCGGAAGCTTTGTGCGCCGAGGCAACGTTGGCCCCGCAGACTAAGGTGATACCTAGGCGGTCGCAAACGTTGAGAAGCGCGTCGCGTACCGATTCGGCGCGAAGGGAGCGCGGGTACAGCCGGCCTTCCTCGGAGGTTGTCATGATGCCCAGCGAGGAGAAGAAACCCATAAGCTCTTGTTCGGGCTGGGGGCCCATGACGGATTCGACGAATGCGGGGTGGTTATACCGCTGTGGATCAATCGATTCGTTGGAGAGGTTGCAGCGACCGTTGCCGGTCGCAAGGAGCTTAAGGCCGCAGGCGACATCGCGCTCAACGATGCAGACGCTTTTGCCAGCGCGTGCGGCCGTAATGGCGGCGGCGAGGCCTGAAGCCCCGCCGCCGATTACCAGGACGTCATAGAAGGCGCTCGTGTTCACTTAGGCCTCGTCGGTCTCGTGCGGGGCAATGGCCTCGACGGCAGAGACGGCCTGGGGCAACATGCCATCGGGCAGCGCGGTCTCGACCTCGCCCTTATCGCAGGCCTCGGCGAGTGCCGGATTAATGGGAAGCTGGCCCAAGATGTCGAGGTTATAGCGCTCTGCGACCTCGGGGAGCTTGCTCTTGCCAAAGACCTCGATCTTCTTGCCGCAGTCGGGGCACTCAATATAGCTCATGTTCTCGACAATGCCCAGAATGGGGACGTTCATCTTCTCGGCCATGTTAACCGCCTTGGCGACGATCATCGAGACCAGATCCTGCGGGCTCGTGACGATGACGATGCCGTCGACGGGCAGCGACTGGAAGACGGTGAGCGCGACGTCGCCTGTTCCCGGAGGCATGTCGACCAGCAGATAGTCGATGGGGCCCCACGAGGTCTCGCTCCAGAACTGCCTAATGGCGCCTGCGATGACAGGACCGCGCCAAAGGACGGGGTCGGTCTCGTTTTGGAGCAGCAGGTTGGAGCTCATGACCTTGACGCCGTGCTCGGAGATTTCGGGCAGCATAAGGTTGCCAAGGGCATGGACGTGGCGTCCGCTCATACCGAACATCTTGGGGATAGAGGGACCGGTGATGTCGGCATCGAGGACGCCGACCTTGTGGCCGTGACGGGCAAGCTCGGTGGCGATGGCACCGGTGACAAACGACTTGCCGACACCGCCCTTGCCGGAAAGCACGGCGATGACGCGTTTGACCTCGGACAGCGTGTTCTCCTCAAATTGCGACGGCGACGTTTGTCCGCCGGCGGCCTGTGCGTGCTCGCAACCCATGTATGACTCCTTTGTATATGTTGGGGCCGGAGCCCCGTGATGTGACACGAGCGTCATTGTACCCTCGTTTGCGAGCGGGAGTCATTTGTGATGCATTTGGGCCGAGTGTGCTTGCAATACGATGGGCCCAAGCGAATGAGCGGGCTTACTGAACTTTGCTGGCGAACTCGAGGTATTGCATGCGCTGCAGCTTGTCGATCGTCGAGGCGTATGGGCTGTCTTCAGATTCCAAATCGTAGCGCAGCCCGTCGGCACCAAGATAGCCGGCGACATTGATGGTGGGCACATCTGACCTTGTTGCAAGCAGAGCCTTTTGATAGTCGGTGAGCGGGGCGCCGATCTTATTAAGGGTAATGGCTGCAATCTCGTTTGCCCCGACGGTGTCGTAGACGTTGAGCTCGGTATTGCCGGCGATTTCATAGTTAGCCCAGACGAAATAGGTCGACTGATAGATACGGAAAGCGTGGCTTGCCGTATCTTCCTGAGGGTACAGCTCGTCGTTGAGAGTCGTTGCGGCGCTCGGCTGATGGTCGCCAAAAAAGACAAGGACAACCGGTCTTCCGATATTGCGGAGCTCGTTGATAAAGTACTCGAGGTCCCGGTCGGATGCGTTGATGCAGGTAAGATAGGTGTTGAGCGCGCTATTGGCGCCCTCGCTGGCTCCCTCGACCCAATAGTTTGTCAGCTCTTCGGCGGGAACGGTGCCATAGTCGTAGCCGCCGTGATTTTGCATCGTGACGTCAAAGATGAACTGCGGGGCTTCGTCGGTTCTAAGCAGGTCGAGTATCTTGTCGTAGGTGGCGTAGTCGCATACGCCGGCATGGTAACAGGGCGCACCTTCGAAATCGCCGATTGAAAGAAAGTCTCCAAAGCCCAGCTGCTGATAGATTTTATCTCGATGGTAGTTGACGGGGTTTTGCGGGTGCATAGCGGTAGCGGTATACCCAAGCTCCTTAAGGTCCTTTGCCAGGCTGTTGACGCCATTCATCTGATATAGCTGATAGGGGATTTTGCCTAATCCGACAAAGGCCGTTGTCGCTCCGGTCAAAAATTCGAATTCGGAGTTCGCCGTTCCGCCACCGGCGACCGAAGCGAGCATGGTGCCGCGAACAAGTGTGTCGGGAAGCGAGTTGTAGAATGCGGGGCCGGTGTACCCGGCCGCCTGGAGCTGCTCAAAGCACGAAAGGTCGCTAAAACTCTCGTTCATGACGGCAACAATCGTCGGCTTGATTTCATTGAACTGGGCAACGGCCGCCGCGCGCTGCTCGCTCGAGCCATACGTGCTGTCGTAGGTGGCGGCGAGCTCTTGCTCGATGCTCTGCGCCTCATCGGGCGTATAGTCTTCGGGCTTCTCAATGGGCAACTCGTTGACCATTTCGGTGAACGAAGTGATAAAACCCTGAGACGCATACGTGGTGATGGGCTGCCAACGGTCAAATCCAAAATTCAGCGCCTGCTCCAAGTCGATGCTGGAAAAGCCCGAGAGCCCCACAACGGTCACTAGCAGAAAAGCGCAGAGGTTAGCGGCGATTGCGGGGAAGACATGGGTGGGCGTACGGAGCTTTCTCGGTCGAATAAGCGAAAGAAGCCCCAGGGAAATCTCTAGCAGGGCTAGAGAGGTTACGATTCCGGCGGTAAAGGTAAACTCGTATCCCTCGCTCACTTCCATTGCGGTGCCAAGGGCCAAGATATCGCTTGGCAGGATGGCCTCGCCTTTAAACGTTATGACGAAGTGCTCGGCAATGCCAAGGATGCAACAGACGACGGGCACGAGGACCATGACGTCTCCATGACGCTGTCCCAGCAAATAAAGGGAGAGCAGAACCGTCGCGAGCAGCCCGACGGAAAACCCGAATGAGTTGGCGGGAATGCGATAGAACGTTTCGTTGCAGGAAATTTCGAGTGAAACGAACGAGAGCGCTGAAACAGCGGCGATGACAAGGATGTCACGGCAAATACAGGCAACCGTTCCCGTCGCAAGATCGGTTTGGTCGATAAGTCCCGAAACCAAAGGCTCGACAAGAAGTATGACGGCGGCAGCACCGAGCGCCGAATAAGAAAGGACCCATAGGGAACTGCCCTCATTTACGAGCAATTGATTCGTAATCCATGCAGCTACCATGCCGAGCGGGATGAGGAGCGTCGCGCACCAAAAGACGCGGGCAATGGGCGGCTTTTCATTGTGTTTGATTGAAAAATACACGCGCACGACGACGGTGGCCACGATAAGGACGGCGATGAATATGGGCAGATTGGCCATGTCGCTCGAAGTGATTTCAAGGGGGATATCTTCGGTCATGGACGTTCCTCTGTTACAGCAAATTAAGTTCAGTATTTGATTACTGTAACCTTTCCACGGCATTTCGAGAAACAAAGCGCCCGATACGCAAAGCTAAAGGTCTGCGAATCTTGTATTACGAACATCTGTGCGCGTCGAGTGCGCTAAACTCATCGGCAGTATGATTCGATGCAATAGGAGGCAAGGAGCTTCCATGTCTGATTCTTCTATCGTTATTCGCGGCGCTCGTGAGCACAACCTCCGTGATATCGATGTTTCCATTCCGCGTGACCAACTCGTGGTCATTACCGGTCTTTCTGGCTCGGGCAAGAGCTCGCTGGCATTTGACACTATCTATGCCGAGGGCCAGCGTCGATACGTCGAGAGCCTTTCGAGCTATGCGCGCCAGTTCTTGGGCCAGATGGACAAACCCGACTTGGATTCAATCGACGGCCTTTCGCCGGCGGTGTCGATCGACCAAAAGACGACGTCTAAAAACCCTCGCTCGACGGTTGGCACCGTAACCGAGATTTATGACTATCTGCGCCTGCTGTTCGCCCGTGTGGGCACCCCGCACTGTCCCGAATGCGGCCGCGTCATTGAGCGCCAGACGACCGACCAGGTTGCCGACAAGGTCTTGGCGGCGGGGGAGGGTCGCCGCGCGTTTGTGCTGGCACCGGTGGTGCGCGGGCGAAAAGGCGAGTACACCAAACTGTTTGAGGACCTTCGCGCCGAGGGCTTTAGCCGCGTGCGTGTTGACGGTGAAGTGCGCTCGCTCGACGATCCAATCGATCTGGACAAGAAGTTCAAGCACGATATCGAGGTCGTGGTCGATCGCATCGTGATCCGTGAGAACTCTCTGGGCCGTATCGCCGAGTCTGTTGAGCAGGCGACCGCGCTGGCTCACGGCAATGTAAATGTGTACATGCTGCCCGATCGTGATGCTCCCGAGGGGACCGAGGGCGAGCTGCTGGAGTATTCGTTGGCCTTGGCGTGCCCGGAGCATGGACACTCCATCGACGATCTTCAGCCGCGTGATTTTTCGTTTAACGCTCCCTATGGCGCATGTCCTGAGTGCGACGGCCTGGGCTTTAAGAAAACCGTTGATGCCGAGGCGCTGATCGAGGACCCCTCGAAGTCCATTGCCGACGGAGTCTTTGGTAGCCTGTTTGGCAATTCGAACTACTACCCGCAGATTTTTGCTGCGGTCTGTAAACACTTTAAGGTAAGCGCTGATACGCCGTGGGAGGACTTGCCCCCTCGCGTGCGTCGTGCATTCTTGGATGGCCTGGGCGATACGAAGATCTCGGTTGACTACCAAAAGCTCGACGGACGTCGTAGCCAGTGGGATACCAAGTTTTCGGGCGTTCGCAACATCCTGTACGAACGCTATACCGAGACGACGAACGAGAACACCAAGGCGCGCTTGGAGAAGTACATTCGCGAGGAACCGTGCTCGAGCTGCCACGGCGCTCGTTTGCGCCCTGAGATGCTCGCCGTCACCGTGGGCGGCAAGTCCATTTACGAGGTTTGTTGCCTGTCGTGCCGTGAGTCGCTCGAGTTTTTTGAGGGCCTGGAGCTCACCGAGCGCCAACAGTTTATCGGCGGGCGCATCGTCAAGGAAATCCTGGAGCGCTTGCGTTTTCTGGTCGATGTTGGACTCGACTATCTGACGCTCGATCGTGCCTCGGCGACGCTTTCTGGTGGCGAGGCGCAGCGTATTCGCCTGGCAACGCAGATCGGCGCCGGCCTCATGGGTGTCCTGTACATTTTGGACGAGCCATCGATCGGCCTTCATCAGCGTGACAACGAGCGCCTGATCAAGACCCTTGAGCGCCTGCGCGATATCGGCAATACCGTCATCGTCGTCGAACACGACGAGGACACGATCCGTGCCGCCGACTACGTGATCGACATGGGGCCCGGCGCCGGCGTCAACGGCGGACACGTAGTCGCGGCGGGAACGCCTGCCGATATCATGGCGTGTCCTGAGTCGATGACGGGCGCTTATCTGACCGGCAAACGAATGATCCGGGTGCCTGATGAACGGCGCAAGCCCGGTCGCGGCTGCCTTAAAATTACGGGCGCTCGAGCTAACAACCTCAAAAACGTTACTGCCAAGATCGAGTTTGGTACGCTTACGGTTGTTACCGGCGTGTCGGGATCGGGCAAGAGCTCCCTGGTTACCGACACCATTGCGCCTGCCCTTACGAATGCTATTCACCGTTCGACGCGCCCTGTGGGTCCGTATAAAAAAATCGAGGGCATCGAGTGTATCGATAAGGTTATCGATATCGACCAGTCGCCGATTGGCCGCACACCGCGTTCCAACCCCGCTACCTATATTGGCCTGTGGGATGATCTTCGCGCGCTGTTTGCGAGTACGCCGGAGTCGAAGGCGCGCGGCTACTCGCCGGGTCGTTTCTCCTTTAATGTGAGTGGCGGGCGCTGTGAGGCGTGCAAGGGCGACGGACAGATCAAGATCGAGATGCACTTTCTTCCCGATATCTACGTTCCCTGCGAAGTTTGCGGCGGTAAACGCTACAACCGCGAGACACTCGAGGTCACCTACCGTGGCAAGACCATCTCGGACGTGCTCGACATGAGCGTCACCGAGGCGCTGGCTTTCTTTGGGAATATCCCGCAGATTAAGCGCAAGCTTCAGACTTTGTATGACGTTGGCTTGGGCTATGTGAGTTTGGGGCAGCCTGCCACGACGCTTTCGGGCGGCGAGGCGCAGCGTGTGAAACTCGCCAAGGAGCTTCATCGACGCCAGACGGGCAAGACGTTCTATATTTTGGACGAGCCGACGACCGGCCTTCATTTTGAGGACGTCCGCCAGCTGCTCGATGTGCTGCAGCGCTTGGTCGATGCGGGCAACACGGTGCTGGTGATTGAACACAACCTTGATGTCATCAAGGTTGCCGACCGCCTGATCGATATGGGTCCCGAGGGCGGCAATGGCGGCGGAACCGTCGTGGTCTCGGGTACGCCGGAGCAGGTCGCGGCATGTTCGCAGAGTTACACGGGCAAGTTCTTGGCACCGCTGCTCAAGCGCGACCGCGAGCGTCAGGCACAACTCGACGCCCAGTAAAGAGACGCCGTCGTACGAGAAGCGCCACCGATTCCTTTCGATTCGGTGGCGCTTCTGTGTGTCGAGATGACGTATGCGGCTAAATTGGACATATACTTAGGCGTTACGTTCGAATGCGAGGGAAGGGACATGCCATGGCAAAGGCTGCAAAGACGCCGAAAACCAATGCGATGCGCGAGCTGGAAAACGCCGGCATCTCCTATATTCTCCATACGTATGAAGACGATGGCGATGAGTCGGTGGGTTTAGGCGTTGCAATTTTGGAACAACTTGGCGAGGAGCCTGGCCAGGGGTTTAAGACCTTGGTTTGCGTGACACCGTCCAACGAACACGTTGTGTGCTGTATTCCCGTTGCCGACGAGCTTGACCTAAAGGCCGCCGCGCGCGCCGCTGGTGAAAAGTCGCTGACCATGATGCATGTCAAGGACTTGCTTGCCGCGACGGGGTATGTCCGGGGCGGCTGCAGTCCAGTCGGCATGAAAAAACGCTTTCGGACGCTGATCGATGAGACATGCGTCCTTTGGGATACCATTTTTATCTCAGGCGGTAAGCGTGGCTATCAACTTGAGCTTGCCCCCGACGACTTAGTTGCATTTTGCGGGGCGACGGTTGCCCCGATCACGAGAGAGGACTGAGCGATGCCGCAGGAAGAATCGAAGCGCGGAGCTCACTTTGCAAAGGGTTCGGCTTCTCAGACGCCCGCGCCTGAGGCTTCTTCGGTCGATGACCAGATTCGAAACGCTTGGTCCGTTGCTGCAGATCCAGGGGAGACGGCTGTGTATTTGCGTGCCGCCGGTGCCGGTACGGTGCCTCCCCGCACGATTCTCTCTTCGGCTCGTCCCGATGAGACGGCGGTGTTTTTGGCCGCGGCTCAATCCCGTGCCGGACGGATGCCTGACGCCGGGGCGTCTCGTGCGCCGCGTCCCGATGAGACGGCGGTGTTTTTGATGGCGGCTCAGGGAAAGGGCGCACTGCAGGGTGTCCCAGCCGATCGTCCCGCGAGGCCTGCAACCGACGGTGATGGCGAGCAGTTGCTTTTGGATGACGAGTGGTCACCGTTCGGCTCGACCGATCCGGTCGAGGGCGTTGCTGTTGAGGACGATGATTGGGATCTATTGTCGTTTTCTGGTCGAACCGCTGCCGCCAGGGAAGTTGACACGGTGTTTGGTAATAATGCCGTAGCTAACGATGACGCTTCGTTTGACAGCGATGTCACGCCTGTTGACGGAGCTTTTTCTGCCGATGATGCCGTTTTGGTCGACGACCCCTTCGCGATAATCGATGACCCTGATATCGAGGTCGATTCTCGACAACACACTGAAGTCAGCCCCCAATCACCGGACGACGTAGATGATATGGGCTCGTCGGACTACTCTACGGTTGGCCGTTCTGCCGGCCTCATGACTGCACTGACCATCGTGTCGCGCGTCACCGGGTTTATCCGTACTTGGGCTATGGCTGCCGCCATCGGCATGTCGCTGCTCTCGTCTTCCTATCAGGTCGCCAACAACCTGCCCAATATGCTCTATGAGCTCGTGATGGGCGGTATGTTGGTTACCGCCTTTTTGCCGGTGTACATGGGCGTGCGTCGTGAGCAGGGTCGCGACGCCTCAAACGAATACGTAGGTAATCTGCTCGGCATCCTGCTTTTGCTGCTGGGCGGCATTTCGGTGTTGGGCACCGTGTTTGCTCCGGGCTTTATCTGGACGCAGTCGTTCCTTTCGGGCGATGGCGGAAGCATGGATACCGCTGCATTCATGTTCCGTTTCTTTGCCATTCAGATTTTGTTCTACGGCTTGGGCTCGGTGTTCTCGGGCGTTCTTAACGCGCATCGTGACTACTTTTGGTCGACGTTCGCCCCGGTACTCAACAATGTGATTGTCATTGCGAGTTTTATGGGCTTCGCTCCCGTATCTGCCTGCTTTGGTGAGCAGGCGGGCGTCGTTTTGATTTCGCTCGGCACGACGCTTGGCGTTTTTGTCCAGATGGCGTGCCAGATTCCCGCACTCGGTAAGCATGGTGTCCGGCCTCATATTCATATCGACTTTAAGGATCCTGCACTGCGACAGACGCTCGCGCTCGGCGTCCCGACGTTGCTCGCTACGGTATGCATGTTCGTGTCGACTTCCATTACCAACGCAGCCGCGCTGGTGGTGCAGCCCGAGACCGGTCCTTCTGTAATTGCCTATGCGCGCCTTTGGTACACACTGCCTTATGCCTTGATAGCCGCCTCGCTCTCGACGGCGCTTTATACCGAGCTTTCGCACGATGCCCAGGAAAAGGATTATGACAGCGTGCGCGTTGGTATCTCGCGCGGCGTGGCCCAGATGCTCTTCTTCCTGATTCCTTTCGCGCTATATCTCATTGTGTTTGCCCGTCCGCTCAACATGATTTATTGCGCCGGCAAGTTCGACGAGTCGGGTGTGGCGCTTGTGTCCGAGTTTCTGGTTTATCTGGCGCTCTCCCTGCCGTTCTACGGCGTGGTCGTGTTGATGCAGAAGAGCTTCTCGGCGTTGCTCGACATGAAGCCCTATAGTCGCTATTGCCTATACTCTGCTATCGGTCAGGCTGGTTCGGTTCTGCTGTTTGGTGTGGTGCTGGGCTATGGCATGCCTGCGATTGCGATGTCGTATGTTGTCGACTATGTGATTCTGGTCGGCTGTTCGCTGTGGTGGCTGCGTCGTCGTCTGCAGGGTCTTCAGGTTAAATCTATTCTGCACGGCTGCTTCTATGGCCTTTTGCTCGGCGGCCTGGGTGCCGCAGCGGGTGCCGGCGTTTTGTGGGCGCTCGAGAGTTTTGTCGGAGCGCTTGGCGGATCGATTCTTATTACCTTGGGCTATGTTTGCATCGCGGGCATGGTTTCACTTGCCGTGACTTTTGGCCTTGCCGTCCTTCTAAAGATGCCTGAGGTCTCCGCGCTTCTTCGCCGCAGGTAGGCAGTCGTGGCAGGTCATGACAACATTCCAACGCTTGCCGAACAGGTTTCGCGTGTGCCCATGCAGCCTGGCTGCTACCTTTGGAAAGATGCCAAGGGCGATGTCATTTACGTTGGCAAGGCTAAAAATCTGCGCTCGCGCATGCGTCAATATGTGACGCTGCAGGACGAGCGCCAAAAGATTCCACTGATGATGCAGCTGGTTGCGAGCTTTGACTATATCGTTGTCGAGAACGAGCACGAGGCGCTGGTGCTCGAGCGCAACCTGATCGGTCAATACCATCCGTACTTTAATGTCGACCTTAAGGACGATAAGAGCTATCCCTTTATCGCTATCACCAAGAGCGATCTGTTCCCAGCTATTAAATATACTCGTGAGCGTCATAAGCCGGGAACGCGTTATTTTGGTCCCTACACCGACAGCCGCGCGGCGCGCGAGACCATTGATACGCTGCGCAAGGTAATCCCGATCTGCTCGGCTTCTTGTGCGGAATGGCGTCGATGCCGCCGTATCGTCGAGTCCCACAAGGGCGAAGAAGATATCGTCAATATGATTTGCGCTCAAAACGGGCGTCCCTGCTTTGACTTCCATGTTGGCCGCGGCCCGGGGGCATGCGTCGGTGCGATCTCTCCAGCCGACTATGCTAAAAACGTTAAACGCGTCGAGCGATTTTTGTCGGGCCATCGTAAAGATGTCGTTGATGAGCTTACATCCGAGATGACGGACGCCGCCGAAGCGCTCGATTTTGAGCGGGCGGCGCGCGTCAAGCGTCGCTTGGAAGTTATTAGGGGCCTGGACGACCGACAGCAGGTCGTTTTTCCGTCGAGTGTCGATCTCGATGTGATTGGTTTCTATCGAGAAGAGACCATTTCGGCCGCCTGCGTGTTTGTTGTGCGCGAGGGGCGAACGGTTCGAACCTGTGAGTTCATTCTCGATAAGGGCCTGGATGTCGATGAAGAGGAGCTTCAGTCGGGCTTTCTCAAGCGCTATTACGACGAGACGGCTGATATTCCAGCCGAGGTGAACCTTTCCGTCGAGCTTGAGGATGCGGAGGCGCTAGGGGAGTGGCTTTCGGACAAGCGCAAGCGTTCCTGTCATTTCCATAGGCCTCAGCGCGGCGAAAAACACCGGTTGCTCGATATGGCATCTAAAAATGCGCGTCATGCCCTCATGCGTTATATGATGCGCACGGGATACGCCGACGATCGCACCAATCGAGCGCTCCTGGAGCTTGAGAGCGCCTTGGCGCTACCTGCGCCGCCAATGCGAATCGAGTGCTTCGATATCTCTACGCTTCATGGCACCTTTACGGTCGCCTCGATGGTGGTGTTTACCAACGGCCACGCCGACAAGAGCCAGTACCGCCGCTTTAAAATCCAGGCCGAATTGGACGAGGCGAACGACTTCGTTTCGATGTCCGAGGTTTTGGGGCGTCGCTATGCTCCCGAGCGGATGACCGACGAACGTTTTGGCTCGCGCCCCGATTTGCTCGTTGTCGACGGCGGCAAGCCGCAATTGACGGCTGCAATTAAGCAACTTGAGGCCCTTGGGCTCGATATACCAGTTTGTGGTTTGGCAAAGGCCGATGAGGAGGTTTTCGTGCCTTGGGACGAGACTCCTGTCGTACTTCCGACCGGGTCTGCGTCGCTCTATCTCATCAAGCAGGTGCGCGACGAATCGCACCGTTTTGCCATCACGTTCCATCGCGAATTGCGCGATAAAGCCATGACGGTTTCGGTACTCGATGACGTTCCAGGCGTGGGACCCACTAGAAAACGTGCAATTATGCGCCATTTTGGCTCGATGAAGCGGTTGCGCGCGGCGA
Source organism: Collinsella sp. LCP19S3_D3 (assembly GCF_052121455.1). Classification (NCBI taxonomy): domain Bacteria; kingdom Bacillati; phylum Actinomycetota; class Coriobacteriia; order Coriobacteriales; family Coriobacteriaceae; genus Collinsella; species Collinsella sp. LCP19S3_D3. The sequence continues at coordinate 18,158 of NZ_JBQKEF010000001.1, forward strand.
GTGTGCAAGAGATCGCGGAAGTTCGCGGCATACCTGCCGATGTTGCCAAGGCGGTCCACGAGGCGCTCGTTGCATGGAATGCCGAGCGCGCCGAGGCCGCGGCTGGCCACTCCGATAGCTAAACACGAGCCTAAACAACTGATATACATGATTGCGCGATTTTCAACCATTTATTTCGCCATGATTGCCTGCTGGTTTCGGGTTTTATTAACGCTAAAACGTTTGACTAACCCAAGCGAAAACCCTGCTATCCTGCGGGTTGACGAAGACTGATATCTCACCTCGCCGATACATACTGTCTGCTGTATCGTTTGTCAACGAATTCGGTGAACGGTAGTAAATACCGTTCAAGCGTATGTATGTATCGGTCGCCGAGCGCGGCACCTCAGTTGGGTTTGTCGGTAGGTAAGGTATATATCGTCCGCAAGTTGCGCGGGGGCAAGTTTAGGTGCCCCCGGGTAAGATTCTCTATTGATAGGAGAAGACATGGCCATCATCAATAAGGGTATGTCCAGGCGTTCGTTCCTTGGCCTCACCGGCAGCGTCGCTGCTGTCGCCGGCTTTGGTCTCACTGGCTGCGGTGGCAGCTCTAGCTACGAGGGTTCCGCTCCCGCCGATTCCGCCAACCGTGGCGGCGGCGTGATCACCGCCGGTTCCGCTTACGCTCCGTCCAGCTTCGACCCCGCCAGCACCGGCTCCGCCGTGGGCCTGGGCGCTAACTGGCACGTCGTCGAGGGCCTCTACGGCATCGATTACCACGACTACAGCACTTTCAACGAGCTCGCCACCGATGATCCCAAGTCCGTGGACGACACCACCTTCGAGGTCACCATCCGCAAGGGCGCCAAATTCTCCGATGGCACCGAGGTTACCGCTGACGACGTCGTCGCCTCCTACACCGCTTGCGCCGCTTCTGCCACCTACGCTCCGTTCTTCCAGCCTTTCGAGTCCATCGAGGCCAAGGACGCCAGCACCGTGACGGTCAAGACCAAGGTCCCCAACTTCTCCCTGCTCAAGGATCGTCTGGCCATCATTCGCGTTACTCCTGCCGCTCAGAGCGAGGAGGATCGCGCCAAGCAGCCGATCGGCTCCGGCCCCTGGATGTACGATTCTATCTCCGATACCGAGATCACCCTGGTTCCCAACCCCGAGTACAACGGTGAGTATGCTGCCGAGGATAAGAAGATCCAGTACAGCATCCTGACCGACCCCACCGCTCGCGTCACCGCTCAGCAGGAAGGCTCCACGCTCGTCATGGAGCTCGTTACCGCTGATGCCGTCGACCAGCTCGAGGGCGCCGGCTGCAAGATCGACAACGTCCAGGGCTTCGGCACCCGCTTCATCATGTTCAACGTCGCCAAGGAGCCTTGGAACGACGTCAAGGTCCGTCAGGCTGTCATGTATGCGCTCGACACCGAGAAGATGATCAGCAACACCTTCGCCGGCCTTGCTACCGCTGCCAGCTGCTACCTGCCCAAGAGCTTCACCAACTATCATGAGGCCTCCACGGTGTACAAGACCGACGCCAAGAAGGCCAAGAAGCTTATCGAGGAGTCCGGTATCACCCCGGGCGCCATTACCCTGCGCACCACCGATAACGAGCAGATCAAGGGTATGGCTGCCCAGGTCAAGAACGACCTCGACGCTCTCGGCTTCGATGTGACCATCCAGACCGATACTTCGCCGGCCACCTATGCTGCCATCGACGGCGGCGAGGCCTACGATATCCTCCTTGCCCCTGGCGATCCTTCCTGCTTCGGCGCAGACCCCGACCTGCTGCTCAACTGGTGGTACGGCGACAACGTCTGGATGCAGACCCGTTGCCCGTGGAAGGAGTCCGCTGAGTGGCAGAAGCTCCACGGCCTTATGGACGAGGCTCTTGCCGCCGAGGGCGACGAGCAGCAGAAGAAGTGGAACGAGTGCTTCGACATCATCGCCGACAACGCCGTTCTGTACCCCGTTGTCCACGTTAAGACCGTCTCCGCTTCCTGGAACGACCCGTCCACTGCGCCCAACGGCGAGGCCCTCGATGGCTTCAAGGGCATCGGCACGACGAGCATGTCCTTTAAGGGCGTCGCGACCGTCAAGGCGTAAGACTCGCTTGAGTCTATATGCAGGATGTCGGCCGTTGGGACCGTATCCTCATAGTTGAAACAAAGACCCGGGCGGCAACGATGTCGCTCGGGTCTTGTAATGAGTGTCCGTACTCATATACCAGTTGGTCCTACCGACAAAAGAAAGGGGAGAGAACGTGAACAACTTTCTACGTTTGATTGGAAGGCGTCTCGTGGCGCTGCCGATCATGGCATTGGGCGTCACCGTCCTGGTGTTCTTCCTTATGTCGTTCTCCAAGACCGACCCCGCCTACACGGCGTTGGGTGACGGTGCCTCGCCCGAGGCGGTTGCCGAGTACCATGAGAAGTATGGTCTGGACGACCCCTGGCCCGTGCGCTACGTGCGCTATATGGGCAATTTGATCCATGGCGACATGGGCACCTATGGTGCTGCTCGCAACTCCGTTGCCAAGCGCATCTCCACGGCCCTACCCGTCACGATGCAGCTGACCTTCATCGGTCTTGCCATCGGTGCGGTCGTATCGTTTTTGCTCGGCGTCATCGCGGCACTGTATCGCGATAAATGGCCGGACCAAGTGATCCGCGTCTTTTCCATCGCCGGCTTGGCAACCCCGTCGTTCTGGCTTGCCGTTCTGTTGATCCTGCTGTTCTCCTCCTACCTTAAGGTACTCCCGGCATCGGGTGCCCTGCCGCACTTCACCACGAATCCGGCTGGCTATCTGGGACGCATGATCATGCCCGCCATCGCCTTGGCATTTCCGCTGACGGGTCAGATGACTCGTATCGTGCGTACCGCCATGGTCGAGGAGCTCGACAAGGACTATGTCCGTATGGCTCGCGGCGCCGGCGTTCCCGAGAAGGTCGTCGTCGGCATCAACGTTCTTCGCAACGCGCTGATCACCCCGGTCACCACCCTCGGTCTTAAGATTGGCTATCTCATGGGCGGCGCCGTCGTCATCGAGGTCATCTTCAACCTCCCCGGCATGGGCACTGCGATCCTGCAGGGCGTTCAGGGCAACGAGGCGAACCTGGTTCAGGGCGTCGTCATCGTCGTTGCTCTTGCCTTCATCATCATCAACATCGTGGTTGACATGCTCTACCTGCTCATCAACCCGCGCATCAGGACGGTGTAGATTATGGTAAAGATTCGAGAGAAGCAAACCGAGCAGCTCGAGAAGGCTGCCTCCAAGGGGCTCAAGCTCGGTGGCTGGAAGAAGATGACGCTGTCTTCTAAGATTGCCGCCATCGTGCTGGTGCTGGTCGCCCTGACTGCGATTCTTGCCCCCCTGCTTGCCCCCTATAGCCCGGTCGAGATCTTTACGGCTCGCCAGGCTCCCGGCAACGGGTTTATCTTCGGAACCGACGACAAGGGCCGTGACATCCTTTCGCGTATGCTCTACGGTGGCCGTTACTCGCTGATCATCGGCTTTGGTGCTACCGCTATGGCTCTGGTCTGTGGCTCCGTTGTCGGTGCTCTTGCTGCGGTTTCGCGCAAGGCCGTCTCCGAGACGATTATGCGCATCCTGGACATCATCATGTCTGTCCCGGGTATCGCCCTCGCAGCCGTCTTCGTTTCCATCCTGGGCAACTCCGTGCCGTCGATTATCTTTGCGATCGGCTTTATGTACACCCCGCAGATCGCCCGTATCGTGCGTGCCAACATCGTATCCGAGTACGGTGAGGACTATGTCCGCGCGGTCATCGTCTCCGGCGCCAAGGCTCCGTGGATTCTGATCAAGCACGTTCTTCGTAACTGCATTGCCCCGATCATGGTCTTCACCGTTACCCTGGTCGCCGACGCCATCATCTTCGAGGCTTCGCTGACCTTTATCGGCGCTGGCATCCAGGAGCCCACTGCTACGTGGGGCAACATCCTCGCCGACGCCCGCGGTGGCGTGCTCGCCGGTCGTTGGTGGCAGGCGCTGTTCCCGGGTCTGGCCATCATGATCACCTGCCTGGCGCTCAACATCCTCTCCGAGGGCATTACCGACGCTATGGCCGCTGCTCCTTCCGCCGCCCTGGATCCGACCGATTCCTCCAAGCGCCGCGAGGCCGACCTGCTGGTCTCCGACCCCGTTCGCGCCTACAAGGAGCAGGCCCAGTCCCTGTCCGCCCGTCTTGGCGCCCTGCGCGATGTCGAGCTCAAGCGTAACGACCGCCATGTGCCCGATGAGTCCGTTGAGCCGATTCTTTCGGTCCGCGATTTCTGCATCCAGTTTGAGCACCACGGTGATATCAACGTGGTTGACCATGTCAACTTTGACGTTCGTCCCGGCCAGACCATGGGCCTGGTAGGCGAGTCCGGCTGCGGTAAGTCCATCACCACGCTGGCCATCATGGGCCTGACCGATGAGGACGAGCATCTTTCCGGCGAGGTCCTCTGGGAGGGTCGTGACCTGCTCAAGATGAGCAAGAAGGAGTGGTTCGGCCTGCGCGGTACCGATATCGCCATGGTCTATCAGGACGCCCTGTCCTCGCTCAACCCCTCTATGCTCATCTCCGCCCAGATGAAGCAGCTCACCAAGCGCGGCGGCACCCGCAGCGCCGAGGAGCTCCTGGAGCTCGTCGGCCTCGATCCCAAGCGCACGCTCGAGAGCTATCCGCACGAGCTTTCCGGTGGACAGCGTCAACGCGTTCTGATCGCTATGGCCCTTACCCGCGACCCCAAGCTGGTCATCTGCGACGAGCCCACGACCGCTCTGGACGTTACCGTCCAAAAGCAGGTCATTAAGCTGCTCAACGATCTTCAGGCCAAGCTCGGCTTTGCCATGATCTTCGTTTCGCATGACCTGGCGTTGGTCGCCGAGGTCGCCCATAACATCACGGTTATGTACGCCGGTCAGGTTATCGAGCAGGCGCCCACCAAGGAGCTGCTCACCAACCCGATTCACGAGTACACCCGCGGTCTTCTGGGTTCCGTTCTGTCCATCGAGAGCGGTTCGGGCCGCCTGCACCAGGTGCCCGGCGCCGTCCCCAGCCCGCGCGATTTCCCCAAGGGTGATCGCTTCGCGCCCCGCTCAAGCCATCCGCACATCGGCCTGGACACCCGTCCGGTCTTCAAGCGCGTGCCCGGCACCGAGCACTTCTATTCCGAGCTCCCCGATGAGGTGCTCAAGGCAAATGGTTTGACCCCTCATGCGGAGGTGATGTAGATGAGCGAGACTGCGGTCAACGGCGTCGAGCCGATTATCTTCCTTGACGATGTCCACGTCACCTTTAGGACCCGTACCGGTTCGATCCTGCACCCCAATCTGGTTCATGCCGTCCAAGGCGTGACCATTAAGCTCATGCCCGGTCAGACGATCGGCATCGTCGGCGAGTCCGGTTGCGGCAAGTCCACCACTGCTAATGTCATGTGCGGCCTGCAGGCCCCCACGAGTGGCAAGGTCTACTTTAAGGGCAAGGACGTCACCAAGCGTACTGCCGAGGATCGTCGTCACATGGGCCGCGTCATCTCGGTCGTGTTCCAGAACCCCGCGACGGCACTCAACCCTCGCATGGTCGTTCGTGAGCAGCTGCTCGATCCCATGCGCGTCCACAACCTGGGTACCGAGGCCGAGCAGGAGAAACGCGTTAAGGAACTCCTGGAGCTCACCGGTCTGCCCAGCTCTGCCGCCGAGGTTCTTCCCGGCCAGCTTTCGGGCGGTCAGCGCCAGCGCGTGGCAATTGCCCGTGCCCTGTCGTTGAACCCTGACGCCATCATCGCCGACGAGCCCACCTCGGCTCTGGACGTTTCGGTCCGCGCGCAGATCCTCAACCTGCTGACCGATCTTAAGAAGGAGCTCGGCCTGGCCATGGTGTTCATTAGCCATGACATCCAGACGGTCCGCTACATCTCTGACGACATCATCGTCATGAACGGCGGCAAGATCGTCGAGCAGGGCGAGGCCAAGCAGGTCTTCCAGAACCCGCAGGACCCCTACACCAAGATGCTGCTCGGTGCTGCGCCGTCGCTGCTGCACCCCAAGCTTGGCGAGTAGGTTCGCTTTCCCTCCTGTGCGCCCGGCTCCCTTGCCGGGCGCACCCTCGTTGCGATTTCGAAAGGTTGGGTTCACGAGCCATGCCAAGCGCTCAGGAGCTACAACAGCAATTTGGTGGTTATCGGGGCGCCATGCCTCGTCCATCAGATTTCGATCTCTTTTGGAACGACCGCATGGCCGAGGCTGACGCCGTCGAGATCGACTATTCGGTCGAGGCGGCATCGATTGCCGATGCTGCGACCTGCCAGTTTTTTGACCTCTGGTATACCGGCATGTGTGGCGCCCGCCTGCATGCCAAGTATCTCAAGCCGGTTTCGGACGAGTCCGTGCCGCTGGTGCTACAGTTCCACGGCTATCCGGGCGCAAGTCGCAGCTGGTTCGAGCAGGCGTCGTTTGCGGGTATGGGCATGGCACTTGTCGCCCTCGACTGCCCCGGTCAGGGTGGCCCCTCCGAGGATATTGGTGGATTTGAAGGCACAACGGTTGCCGGGCATATCGTTGCCGGTATCGACGGCGACCCGGCCAATCTCTACTACGTACGCTTGCATCAGGATATCCGCATTCTGTGTCGCATTGTTCGCGAGCTCGAGGGCATCGATCTTGCCCGTGTTTTTGTGAACGGTGCGTCGCAGGGCGGTGGCTTGGGCATTGCGACCTGCGCGCTTAACAGCGAGCTTATCAATCGTGCCGCCATCCTCTATCCTTTCCTGTCGGATTTCCGCCTGGTCTGGGATTTGGATGCCGACGACATTGCCTACGAGGGCCTGCGCTATTGGTCTCGCTGGTTTGACGAGGACTCGACTCGTATTGACGAGGCCTATGCCAAGCTGGCGTATTTCGATTCCAAGAACTTTGCCCCCATGGTCAAATGCCCCGTGCTGTTTGGCACGGGAACGGCTGATATCGTCTGTCCACCGGCGACGCAGTTTGCGGTCTACAATAACCTGACCTGTGAGAAGCGCCATGAGTTCTTTGAGGGCTTTGGCCACGAGGAGATTCAGGATTTTGACGATCTGATCATTCCGTTTTTCTGCAAGGAAGGGGAGGCTCATGTCTAAGTGCGAGAGCAATGTCAATGAGCTGATTGACCCCGAGCTTGCGGGGATCTCTGGGACGGTTTCGTCAAGGCTCTCCGATTTCCGTGATTGGCGCGGCGATGCCTTGGCGGATGTTTCCGAGTTGGAGGCAGCCGCTTCGGACCTTGAGGTTTGCGGACTGACTGTCACGGCGATTGATTTCGCCAATCCGTGCGCGCGCTACTCCGAGGTTTCCTTTGAACTTGCCGGGGAAGTCGTACACGGCCGTTTGATTGAGCCCTCAGGTTGTGCCCGGGCATCCGAGCTTGTGCCGCTATGCCTGATGTTTCATGACATCGACCGACCCGTACGTGGATGGCATCACATGACGAGGTTTGCCGCCATGGGATATGCCGTGCTTGCGCTGGACGACGATGTGATTGGGCTCAGCGAGCTGCAGCAGGGGGTTACCTCGCCCGTTTTTGTTGAACGCGTCCGCTGGGGCTGTGCAATGGCAAAGGTCGCGCGCAATCTTGATGGCATGGACCCCGACCGCATCTTTGCATGGGGCGAGGGCCTTGGCGGTGGAGTCGCGCTGGCGGTTTCTGCTCTAGACGAGCGGGGCCTTGCCTGCACGGCGGTTGCCAATCCGCTTCCCGGCGGCCTCGAAGCGCTGTCGTCTCGGGTGCGCGGATCGGTACTCATGGGTACATCGCTCATGGATGCCGTGAGCGATCCCAAGGGCCAGTTTGCCGTATTCAACGGTCTTGAGTGTGACCGGAGGCATATTATCTATGCCAAATATGCTCACGAACGCATCAATGCGTTCGAAAACGAAGTCGTCGACTTCTTTAACCAAGCGTTCTATCTGTGTTCTTTGGCCTAGACGGCCTGGACACTGCCAACAAGAGTGGGCGGCATAGGGCCACCCGCCAGACAACTAAGGAGATTCTTGTGGCAACTCAGAAATTCACCGGCGTTATTCCTCCCGTCGTTGTTCCCGATACCGAAGATCACCAGCTCGACGTTGCCTCCTTTGAGCGCAGCATCAACCGCATGATCGACGCCGGCGTCGATGGCCTGTTCTTCCTGGGCTCTTCGGGTGAGGTCGTTTTCTCCACCGACGAGCGTCGTCGACAGATCATCGCCGAGGCCGTTCGAATCGTCGACCACCGCGTTCCTGTTCTGGTCGGCATCATCGATACCGAGACCGAGCGCATGATTGAGCACGGTAAGGTTGCTCAGGAGCTGGGCGCCGATGCGCTCGTCGCCACCTGCCCGTTCTATGCCCTGCAGGGCATGACCGAGGTCGAGGAGCATTTCCGCATCCTGCACGAGGAGCTCGACCTGCCCATCTTTGCCTATGACATTCCCGTGTGCGTTCACACCAAGCTCCCCTGGAAGCTCCTTGCAAAGCTCGGCGCCGAGGGCGTCCTTGCTGGCGTCAAGGATTCCTCGGGTGACGACGTCTCGTTCCGCTACCTCGTTCAGGAGAACGAGAAGAACGGCCATCCGATGAGCATCCTCACCGGCCATGAGGTCGTCGTCGACGGTGCCTACCTTGGTGGCGCCGACGGCTCTGTCCCGGGTCTCGCCAACGTTGAGCCCGAGGGCTACGTGCGTCAGTGGAAGGCCGCCCAGGCTGGTGACTGGGCTACCGTCAAAGCCGAGCAGGATCGCCTCAATGAGATTTCGCACATCTGGGACGTCACCTCGGGCGTCCAGGGCTATGCCGGTGGCGTTGGCGCCTTCAAGACCGCTATGAACCTCATGGGCATTTTCGACAGCCCGACCATGCCGCGCCCGGTGAAGGCCATGACCGGCGAGAACGTCGAGGCGATTAGGAAGGTCCTCCAGGACAACGGTCTCCTGTAAAGCTTTCCCGGGCACCCGATCTTGGGGTTCAAGCGATCGAGCGTGACCCATTAGGTCAATGCCCGACCGCTTTCACCCCAACCCCGGGCACTCGGGAAGCCTTTAGCAAGCTGCGGCGATAACACCGCCTTTATTTCCTGTAGTTGTTTTTATCTCCTAAGGAGAGCGACATGGAGAACAAGTACATCTGCTCCGTTGATATCGGTGGCACCAAGATTGCGACCGCCATTATGGAATATCCGGCTGATGGCGGCGTGCCCCATCCCGTATTTGAGGCTGAGGTTCCCACCGAGGCCCAAGAGGGCGGTGAGGCCGTCTTCCAGCGTATCGAGGCGTCCATCAAGGCCGCTCTCGAGGCGAATCCCGATGTCGAGGTCCTTGGCGTCGGTATCGGTGCCGCTGGCGTCGTCGATCCCAAGACGGGCGCCATCGCGTATGCCAACGAGATCATGCCCGGCTGGTCCGGCGTTCAGTTGGGGCCGCGTCTGCGCGAGGACCTCGGTCTTCCCGTTGCCGTTGTAGGCGACGTGCAGGCTCATGCTCTGGGTGAGGCCCATTGGGGCGTCGGCAAGGGCAAGTTCTCCGTCTTGTGTCTGGGCATTGGTACGGGTATCGGAGGCGCATATGTCGAGAACGGCCGCGTGATGCAGGGCTTCCATGGTGCTGCCGGCCATATGGGCCACATCGAGTGCTCGGCTGCCGCCGGCATTCCCTGCGCCTGCGGGCGTTCCGGCCATCTGGAGTCGGTGGCTTCGGGTACGTCGATTGGGCGCATGTACGACGAGCGCTTCGGTCGTGTTGACCCCAGCCGTCCCTCGGTTGGCCGCGACGTGAACGACCTGTGCCGCGCGGGTGACGCAAAGGCGACCGAGGTCATCCACGATGCCGGCTTTGCATTGGGCGCTAGCTTGGGCTCGCTCGCCAACATTCTGGATCCAGAGGTCATCGTGCTTTCGGGTGGCGTAATTCACCAGGGACCCGATTGGCGTTCGCAGACGTGGAAGGATTCGGTACACGAGGGCTATGCCAGCCAAGCGCTCGATCCACTTCAGGACACGCCGATCCTCATCGGTTCTCTGGAGGGCGACGCACCGCTTATCGGTGCCGCCGAGCATCTTCTTGCCTCGTTAAAGTAAATGTATCTGCTGTAGGAGCCTCCCGAGACGACACGCCTCGGGAGGCTGTTCTGAGAAAGGTTATAGCCTTATGACCGTCGATCCTTTAATTCAATCCCTGAAGGGTAAGCTCATCGTGAGCGTTCAGGCGTATATGGGCGAGCCGCTTCGTACGCCCGAGACCATGGCTCAAATGTCTCGCGCTTGCGAACTCGGTGGCGCCGCCGCCATTCGTTGCCAGGGCCTTGCCGACATTGCTGCCATTAAGGGTCGTTGTGAGGTTCCTGTTATCGGCCTGTGGAAGGATGGACACGAGGGCGTTTACATCACGCCGACGCTGCGTCACGCCCGCGCCTGCGTTGCTGCCGGTGCTGACATCGTGGCGATTGACGCCACCGATCGTCCGCGCCCCGATGGCAAGTCGCTCGAGGACACTTTTCGTCCGCTGCACGAGGAGGGCGTGCTTCTGATGGCGGACTGCGCCACGATCGAGGATATCCGCCGCGCGGTCGACATGGGCTTCGATTTGGTTTCCACTACGCTTTCGCATGGCGTCGCCGCCATCGATTGCACCATGGCAGACGGCCCCGACCTGCCGCTTTTGCGCCAGGCAACCGAGGAGTTCCCCGGTCTTCCCATTATTTGCGAGGGTCGTGTGCATACGCCCGAGGAGGCTCGCGCCGCGATTGACGCCGGCGCCTGGGCCGTTGTCGTTGGCACTGCCATTACGCACCCCACAAGTATTACGAGTTGGTTCAAGGCTGCGCTTGAGGCGTAAGACGGGCCTCGTATCCGCTTGGGGCGGTATACTCAACTAAGGCAATTGATCGCGCGGGATCCGCTGGCCGGGTCCTGCGCTTATTTTAGGAGGCAGCACATGCAAAAGGGAGATGCCATGGATGCGGCGGAGCGCACGGAGCGCATTCCCGATATCGTCATCATCACCGGAATGTCCGGATCGGGCCGAACGCAAGCCATGCATGTGTTTGAGGACATGGGCTATTTTTGTATCGACAACCTGCCTCCGCGCCTGATTGCGCAGCTCGCAGAGCTTGTTGGCATCAATACGGGTGTGGGTAGACATCTTGCTGTTACCTGTGACCTTCGCAGCCAAGGCCTGTTTGATGAGCTGCTTGACGCCGTTGCCGCCTTGGAAGAGCGCGAGATGAGCTGTGACATTGTGTTTCTCGATGCATCTGATGAGGTGCTGATTCGCCGCTACAGCGAAAACCGCCGCCGCCATCCCATTGCGAAGCCGGGGGAGACAACGGCCGACGCCATCCAGCGCGAGCGTTTACAACTCCAGGGCGTGCGCGACCGAGCCGATATGATCATCGATACGAGCCGCCTTCGTACCTCTGCTTTACGCAATAAGCTGCGTGCGGCTTTTTCAGAGCTGTCCGACCAGCAGCTCATGGACGTCCACGTCTTCTCATTTGGCTTTAAGCATGGTATGCCCGTCGAGGCAGACATCATGATCGATGTTCGCTTCCTGCCTAATCCATTCTACGACCCCGAGATGCGCACGTTGACCGGCCTCGATAAGAAGGTCTCCGACTTTGTCCTGGACCATCCCAAGACGCAGGAGTTCTGGAAGGTTTGGACGCAGTTGCTCGATACGGTCATGCCGGGTTATATCGCGGAGGGCAAGCCGCAGCTTTCCATTGCCATCGGCTGTACGGGCGGCCAGCACCGCAGCGTTGCCATTGCAGAGGCTACGGCCCGATACCTGGAAGGTGCTCAGTATCACGTGAGCATTTCTCACCGCGACTTGTCGCGTGCCAACACGAAAGCATAGGTTTGAATGTCGTTTACCGCCGAGGTGCGTGACGAGCTTGCGCGCTGCGAACCCGAATGTGAATATTGCGATCTGTCGACACTTGCCGCTCTTACACGTGTGAGTGGCACGCTTTCGCTGGCGGGCTCTGGTCGGTACCGTTTGACGGTTGCGACCGAGACGGGTGCCGTTGCACGCACGATGATTACGCTGACGCACCGCATCCTCAAGCTCAAAACGGAGTTTACCGTTCGCAAGTCGGTCTTGCATAAGGTGCGAAACTATCTCATCACCTTGCCCGACCAGCCCGACCTCGATAAGGCTTTGGTTCTGCTGGGCATTCTCGACCGCAGGGGAGGGCTCGTCGCCGGTGTGCCGCGCCATATCGTCGCCCGGCCCTGCTGCAGGCTCGCCTACATTCGCGGCGCTTTGATTGCCGGCGGCTTTGTGGCAGACCCGCGTGGCGATTTTCACCTGGAGATTGCGGTGCAGGGCGAACAATACGCCAAGGGGCTTTGCGACCTGTTGGGGCAGGTCGGGGTTCATGCACGCGTCAACGCCCGGCGAGGATCATATGCCGTGTACATCAAGAGCGCCGAGGAGATTGAGCATTTGCTCAAATTGATTGGTGCCAAGCGCAGCGTTGCCGAAATCGAGGAAGCCCGTGCGGTCAAGTTGGTGAAAAACGACGTAAATCGTCGCGTGAATGCTGAGCTGGCCAACCAGACGAGAAGCGCCGGCGCTGCCCAACATCAGCTCGCGCTTATCGAGGAGCTTGAGCGACGCGGCATGCGCGATGTGCTCCCGGATGCCTTGGCGGCCTTTTGTGACTTACGTGAGCGCTATCCCGATCTCTCACTGCGAGATTTGGGGGAGATGGCCGACCCTCCTTTGTCAAAGTCGGCCCTATATCACCGTGTTTTGCGTCTTGAAAAGCTCATTGAAGCGAACAGGTAGTTTAAAGCGGCAGTTTATATAGTACTTGAACTGCTGTTTTATGCTTTAAAACGTTTTAAAGCAAATTTGATTTTCAATTTCGAGCATTCTCGTGAAATTCAAGTCAAAAAAAAGGTATATTAGGCGAGTGGTTAGTTTGTGGGCCTCAACGGCGGGCGCTGTAGCTTGCGGGGGCCTTACGAAAGGAGACACAATGGCAGTAAAGGTTGCTATTAACGGCTTCGGTCGCATCGGTCGTCTGGCCTTCCGTCAGATGTTCGGTCATGAGGGCTCCGAGATCGTCGCTATCAACGACCTCACCTCTCCCGATATGCTCGCTTACCTGCTGAAGTACGACTCCACGCAGGGCAACTATGCTCGCGATCACGAGGTCGTCGCTGGCGAGGATTCCATCTCCGTTGACGGCAAGGAGATCAAGATCTACAAGGAGGCCGACGCCAACAACCTGCCTTGGGGCGACCTCGACGTCGACGTCGTTCTCGAGTGCACTGGCTTCTACACCAGCAAGGCTAAGGCTCAGGCCCACATCAACGCTGGTGCCAAGAAGGTCGTCATCTCCGCTCCGGCCGGCAGCGATCTGCCCACCATCGTGTACAACGTCAACCATGAGACGCTGACCGCTGAGGACAACATCATCTCCGCTGCTTCCTGCACCACCAACTGCCTCGCCCCGATGGCCAAGGGTCTGAACGACTTCGCTCCCATCGTGTCCGGCATCATGACCACCATTCACGCCTGGACTGGCGACCAGATGCCGCTCGACGGCCCGCAGCGCAAGGGCAACAAGCGTCGTAGCCGCGCCTGCGCCGTCAACATCGTCCCCAACACCACCGGTGCTGCCAAGGCTATCGGCCTGGTTCTCCCCGAGCTCAACGGTAAGCTCATCGGTGCCGCCCAGCGCGTCCCGACGCCGACCGGCTCCCTCACCAACCTCTACGCTGTCGTTGACAAGAAGGTTACCGCCGACGAGGTCAACGCCGCTATGAAGGCCTACGCTGCCACCATCTCCGAGACCTTCGCTTACAACGAGGACGACATCGTCTCCACCGATATCATCGGCGAGACCCATGGCTCCATCTTCGACGCCACTCAGACCATGTGCTCTGACCTCGGCAACGGCCAGACCCTCGTTCAGGTTACCTCTTGGTACGACAACGAGAACTCCTACACCTCTCAGATGGTCCGCACCATCAAGTACTTCGAGAAGTTCGTTGCTTAATTTAGCTTTTAGCGAATAGCTCGTTGAGCGTCTAAAAAAGGGCGCGGCCTTATAGGGCTTACACCCTAAGGTCGCGCCCTTTTTATAAGAAATCGTCTGCCGTAATGGGAGGCAGACACGTACGAAAGGTAGAAGCAAACATGGCCTTTACCAAGAAGACCGTCCGCGACATCGATGTCGACGGCAAGCGCGTTCTCGTCCGCGTTGACTTCAACGTGCCTATCAAGGATGGCGTCGTTGGCGACACCACCCGTATCAAGGCTGCCCTGCCCACCATCAACTATCTCGTTGAGCACAATGCTCGCGTTATCCTCATGAGCCACCTCGGCCGTCCCGAGGGCACCGGCTTCCAGCCTGAGCTTTCCCTCGAGCCCGTCGCCAAGAAGCTCGCCGAGCTCTCTGGTCTCGATGTTGCTTTTGTCGCCGACACTTATGGCGAGAAGGCCGCCGCGGCCGTCGCCGCCGTCGAGCCGGGCAAGGTCCTCGTTCTCGAGAACGTCCGTTTTGACAAGCGTGAGAAGAAGAACGATCCCGAGATCGCCAAGACCCTCGCTTCCTATGGCGACGTCTTCGTCCTCGACGCCTTCGGTACCGCTCACCGCGCCCAGGGTTCCGTCGTGGGTCCCGCCGCTTACCTGCCCGCAGTCGCTGGCTTCCTTCTGGAGAAGGAGGTCGACACGCTGACCGGTATCTTCGCCGAGCCCGAGCGTCCCTTCGTCGCCATCGTCGGCGGTTCCAAGGTTTCCTCCAAGATCGGCGTTCTCGATCACCTTATCGACTCCGCCGACACCCTGATTATCGGTGGCGGCATGGCCTATACCTTCTTCCTGGCTCAGGGCATGACCGTCGGTCAGTCCCTCAAGGAAGAGGACTGGGTCGAGCGCGCTGGCGAGATGCTCAAGAAGGCCGAGGAGAAGGGCGTCAAGATCCTGCTCCCCATCGACAACCGTGTTGCCGACCACTTTGGCGAGGACGCTGTCCCCGAGGTTGTCGCTTCCGACGCTATCCCCGACGACCGTGAGGGCATGGACATCGGCCCCAAGACCGAGGAGCTCTACGCCGAGGCCGTCAAGGGCGCCAAGACCGTATTCTGGAATGGCCCCATGGGCGTCTTTGAGTTCGACAACTTCGCTCACGGCACCCAGGCTATCGCCGAGGCTGTCGCCGAGGCTGATTGCACCTCGATCATCGGCGGTGGCGATTCCGTCGCAGCCGTCAACAAGTTTAACCTGGCCGACAAGATGAGCTGGATCTCCACCGGCGGTGGCGCTTCCATGGAGCTCGTCGAGGGTAAGGCCCTGCCCGGAGTGGAGGCGCTTCTCGATGCCTAATCGCACCCTTCTTATCGCTGGTAACTGGAAGATGAACAACGACGTCGCCGAGGCTGCCAAGCTCGCCGACGAGCTGGCCCAGGCTCTGCCCGAGGTGCCGGCTGGCGTCGAGGTGCTCGTCTGCCCTCCGACCATCGACATTACTACGGTTCATGACCGCATTCAGGCTGCCCCCATCGCCCTCGGTGCACAGAACGTGTACTGGGAGGCCAAGGGTGCCTTCACCGGTGAGTCCTCTTGCGACATGCTCAAGTCCGCTGGCTGCACCTACTGCATCATCGGCCACTCCGAGCGTCGTGACTACTTCCACGAGACCGATGAGGACCAGAACAAGAAGGCTAAGGCTCTCGTTGCCGCCGGTCTTGTGCCCGTCTTCTGCTGCGGTGAGTCCCTTGAGGTTCGCGAGGCCGGCACCTATGTCGAGCATGTCGTGAACCAGGTCAAGGCTGGTCTCGAGGGTCTTGAGATCACCTGCCCCAAGCAGGTCGTCGTCGCCTACGAGCCCATCTGGGCCATCGGCACCGGCAAGACCGCTACCGCCGAGGACGCTCAGGAGGTCTGCGGCGCTATCCGTGAGACCCTCAAGGAGATGTTCGGCGAGGAGCTCGCCAACGGCATCCGCGTTCTTTATGGTGGCTCCGCCAAGCCCGCCAACATCGCCGAGCTTGTTGCCAAGCCCGACGTTGACGGCGCCCTCGTGGGCGGCGCTTCGCTCAAGGCTGCCGACTTCGCCTCTATGGTCGTCAAGGCAGGCGAGTAGGGCATATGGCACAGCGTCATCTTCCTGCACTCCTAATCATCATGGATGGCTGCGGCTTGGCTCCGGCCGACGGCGAGAACGCCGTCGCTGCCGCCAAGACGCCCTTCCTCGATAGCCTGTACGAGAAGTATCCTCACACCACGCTCGGTGCTTCGGGCGAGGACGTGGGCCTTCCCGACGGCCAGATGGGCAACTCCGAGGTGGGTCACCTCAACATCGGTGCCGGCCGCATCGTGTTTCAGGAGCTTTCGCGCATCAACAACGCCATCAAGGACGGCTCCATCGCCAAGAACGAGGTTTTCGTCAAGGCTATGGATGACGTCAAGACCGAGGGCAAGACCCTGCACCTCATGGGCCTCATGAGCCCCGGCGGTGTTCATTCTCACATGAACCATGTCGAGGCCCTGGTCAAGATGGCTGCCCAGTATGGCATTAAGACCGTTCGCGTTCACGCCTTTATGGATGGCCGCGACGTCGATCCGCAGTCCGGTGCCGGCTACATGAGCGAGTTCTGCGCCTTCCTGGCCAAGATCTCCGAGGAGACTGGTTGCGACGCTCGCGTTGCTACCGTCTCGGGCCGTTATTGGGCCATGGACCGCGACAACCGTTGGGAGCGCATCGAGCGCGCCTACGACGTCATGGTCAATGCGTCCGATGCCGATACCGACCCCGTTGCCGGTATCAAGGCCTACTACGAGAAGGATCCGCGCGGCGATGAGTTCGTTGAGCCGTTCGCTGCCCACAACGAGGGCATCCACGAGGGCGACGCGGCCATCTTCTTCAACTTCCGTCCCGACCGCGCTCGTCAGATGACCCGCGTGTTCACGGACAAGGAGTTCGACGGCTTTGAGCGCGAGCAGATCAAGCTCTCGCACTTTGTGACGATGACCGAATACGATCCGACGTTTGACGTCGAGGTCGCCTTCCCCAAGACGTTCCCCGAGAACGTTCTGGCCGACGTAATCGCAGCCAATGGCCTGAAGCAGCTGCACACCGCCGAGACCGAGAAGTACGCCCACGTGACGTTCTTCCTTAACGGCGGCATCGAGGAGCCCAAGGAGGGCGAGGAGCGCGTGCTCGTCGCTTCCCCCAAGGTTGCTACCTACGATTTGCAGCCCGAGATGAGCGCTCCCGAGGTTACCGAGAAGCTCGTCGCTGCCATCAACGAGGACCGCGCTGATTTCTACATCGTGAACTTCGCGAACTGCGACATGGTTGGTCACACCGGTGTCTTCGACGCGGCCGTTAAGGCCGTCGAGGCTGTTGACGATGCCCTGTCCAAGGTTGTCCCGGCGATTCTCGCTAAGGGCGGCTTTGCGCTGATTACCGCCGACCACGGCAACGCCGATCACATGTTTGACGTTGCTTCCGACGGTTCCAAGCATCCGTTTACGGCTCACACCACCAACCGCGTGCCGTTCATCATCGTTGATGAGAAGGCACAGCTCACCGGTATCGAGGACGGTCGACTTTCCGATATCGCCCCGACTATGCTCACCATGGCTGGTCTGGAGCCTTCCGCCGAGATGACGGGCCGCGTGCTCGCGACCGAGGCCTAAGAGAAAACGCCAAGCGTTTCTTTGCAAGGGGGTTGACCATATTCGGGCAACCCCCCTTTTTTTGGTATTTCTGCCATTTCTACCTCGTCCCCAAATGGCAGGTGGGGAGTGTCGGGGGTTGTGGTACAGTACTAGAGTTTGAATTGTTCTATTAAGGAGCTTCTCTATGGGTCCGTTTCAGATTCTGCTGTTTGTAGTTTGGGCTGTCTCTGCCGTGGCGCTGACGATTCTCGTCCTGATGCATTCCGGTAAGGGCACCGGCGTTTCGGATATGATTGCCAGCTCGCTGTATAACTCCAGCTCTGCCACGGGCGTTATGGAGCAGAACCTTGACCGCCTGACCGTCATCATGGCTGTCGTGTTTGCCGTGTGCGTCGTGCTCTGCATGTTTTTCTTCCCGCAGGGCATCGTGGGCTACTAAGCACGAGCCGCATAAAATAATTGAAAAGGGTTCCGCAGGTGCGGGGCCCTTTTTGTTTACAGACTTGTAACAGAGCCAGAATATCACCACATACTGCGCCCAACTAAAGAAATTCTCGACCGTTAACCGGAATTAGCCCCAAACCGTGCATAAAATGCGCTACTGTATTGAAAACGTTGGCCTGTTGTGCATAACCAGCCATAGCAACGGGCGGCGTTTCGATAGTTCGGATCGGATTGTCTCGACATATGTCCGACTGAACGTTTCTTTGTCCTATCTCATAAGGAGGATGGCATGGCTGATTTTATGTTCCACCAGCCCGTTATGGGTCGTCGAGCCTTTGTCGGCGGTACCCTTGCTGCGAGCTCCATGGCTTTTCTTGCCGCATGCGGCAAGAAGGGCGGCGACGCTTCCGGTTCTGAGTCCGGTTCGACGCTGAACTTCTACATCAATAACCCGGTCTGCATCGACCCCTACAATGTCCAGGAGGACCAGGGCACTCAGGTCGAGTACCAGCTCTTTGACGCTCTGACCTCTTATGACGCCGAGAAGGGCGAGATCGTTCCGCTGGCTTGCGAGTCCTTCGAGGCCAACGACGACGCCACCGAGTTTACCTTCAAGATCAAGAAGGCCAAGTTCCACAACGGTGATGACGTTACCTCCAAGTCCTTCAAGCTCGGTTGGGAGCGTCTGGTCAGCACCAAGTCCGCTGTCGCTCAAGAGTATGGTCCTTCCGAGGTCTCCTATCACCTTTCCATGGTCGAGGGCTATGACGATCTGCTTGCCGGTAACACTACTGAGCTCAGCGGTGTTACCTGCCCTGACGATGAGACCCTCGTCGTCAAGCTGACTTCCGCTTACGCCGACTTCCCCTTCGTCGCCTCTCATCCGGCTCTGTCCCCGGTTCCCGAGTGCGCCGAGTCCGATGTCAAGAGCTTCTACCTTGCCCCGATCGGTAACGGCCCGTTCATGATGGACGGCAAGTGGGAGGATGGTCAGGAGATCAACCTCAAGAAGTTCGACGATTACTATGGCGACAAGGCCAAAATCGATGGCATCCACTTCCAGGTCATCAAGGACGTGGAGACCGCTTACAAGGAGTTCCAGGCCGGTAACCTTGACATCTGCGACGTTCCCGTTGCTCAGATCGACGCCGCCAAGAAGGATCGCGGCGAGTCCAAGGACGGCTACACCATGGGCGACGGCGAGCGCATGCTGCTCGGTGCCGAGCCTTCCACCTACTACCTGACCTGCAACACCACGGCCGAGCCGTTCAACAACGCCGATCTGCGTAAGGGTATCTCCCTGGCCATCAACCGTGAGGCCATCTGCAAGACCATCTTCAAGGGTACCCGCACCCCCGCTGACGGCATTGTTCCTCCGGGCATCGATGGCTACAAGGAGGGCGCATGGGAGTTCTGCGCCTATGACGTCGACAAGGCTAACGAGTACCTCGACAAGGTTGCTCCTGCCGACGCCAACGGTGACCGTGGCATTAACGTGACTCTGTCCTACAACCAGGACGGTGGCCACAAGGAGATCATGGAGTCCATCATCGGCGACCTCGCCAAGGTGGGCGTCAACGCCGTCTCCGATACCCCCGAGTGGTCTGCCCTGCTCGAACAGTATCAGAACCTCAACTATCAGTTCGGTCGTCTGGGCTGGATTGCCGACTACCCGATCATGGACAACTTCCTGTATCCGCTGTTCCACTCCGACTCCCTCGGTGGCGACAACCGTTCTGGTTACAACAACCCCGAGTTCGACGCCAAGGTCGACGAGGCCCGTACCACGATTGACGACGAAGAGCGCGTCGCTAAGATGCAGGAGGCCGACGCAATCGTCGCTGCTGACTGCCCGGTCATCCCGCTGATGTTCTACACGCACACCCTCGCTGGTTCCGACCGCATCAAGCACCTCTATGTTGATCCGCAGAAGCATGCTGATCTGGGTACCGCTGAGCTCGCATAAGATTTGCAGCTTTGGTGAGGGTCAAGTTTTTACGTAGACCTCATGGGAAACATACAGTTCCCCCTAACCTGGGGTAAACTGGCTGATGGTAATTTTGGGATGCCGGTCTGGCGATCGGCATCCCATTTAGGTTAATCCCTAGATAGGGGAGTGGTATGGGTAAGTACATCGTTAAACGTGTGCTTCAGTTCATCCCGGTATTTTTGGGCGTTACGCTGATTCTGTTCGCCCTCCAGAATATCGTGCCGGGAGACCCGATCAAGCTGATCGGTGGAGACAAGGCTCTGTCCCCCGAGGTGGAGCTTCAGCTTCGCGTCCGCTATCACCTGGTCCAATCGGACGAGGACGGCAACGCGATCCTTGACGAGAACGGCGACCCCGTTCAAACGTCGCTCGTGGACCGTTACTTGTATTACATGAACGGCCTGCTTCATGGCGATCTGGGTAATTCCTATCAGCGCAAGCTGCCGGTTACGGAAATCTTTGCCCAGAAGTATCCGTATACGGTCAAACTTGCCGCGTGCGCCATCGTACTCGAGGCAATCATGGGTATCGGTGCGGGTATCATTTCGGCGGTAAAGCGTTATTCCTTCTGGGATATTTTGGTAACGCTCACCACGTCGATCCTCGTTGCCGTCCCGGCCTTCTGGCTCGGTATGTTGCTGCAGCTGTTCTTTGGCGTCATTCTCAAGGACGCCACGGGCGGTGCATTCTCCATGCCGATCTCGGGTGCCGGTGGTTCCAGTTCTCAGTATCAGGATTGGATGCACTATGTGCTTCCGACCATTACGCTGGCTTCGGTTTCGACCGCTTATGCCGCCCGCATTATGCGCTCGCAGCTGCTTGACGTCATGAGCCAGGATTACATCCGTACGGCAAAGGCCAAGGGTCTCTCCAATCGCGCGATCATCATCAAGCATGCGCTTAAGAATGCACTCATCCCCGTCGTTACCTATATTGGTGTCGACTTTGGTGCCATGCTTTCGGGCGCCATCCTGACCGAGACGGTTTTTAACTGGCCCGGTATCGGCTATGAGGTCTATCGCGCCATTAGCATGCGTGACTGGCCCATCGTTATGGGCGGCGTTACGCTCATCGTCGTCGTCGTCATGGTGATCAACCTGCTCGTCGACATTAGCTATGCATTCCTCGACCCGCGCATCCGCCTTGGCGGTCCGTCGGATAAGGCCTAAGGGAGGTACGTCTCATGCAGGAAACTGATTCTCAGTCTCAGGAGCAGGCTACCGCCACCATGGCCGCATCTGCTCCCGCCAAGTCTCGCACGCTGTGGGGCGACGCTTTTAAGCGTCTTCGTAAGAACAAGCTCGCCGTTATCGGTGTCTGCTGGATCATTATCGTCGTTGTGGTTGCCTTGACCGCAGATCTGTGGGCTAAGCCCTGGCTCGGTTCGCCGACGGCTTCCGATTCGACCACCATGGCCGAGACGTCGCTGCTGGCTCCGTGTGCAGAGCACCCGTTTGGCACCGACTCCCTTGGCCGTGACATTCTCGTCCGCGTTATCTACGGTGCACGCGTTTCGCTGTCCGTCGGCATTATGGCCACTGCGATCTCCACGGTGATTGGTCTGGTCATGGGCGCTCTGGCCGGTTTCTACGGCGGCATCTGGGATACGATCATCATGCGCTGTGCGGACATCTTCCTTGCGTTCCCGTACGTGCTGTTCGTTGTCGCCATGATCGCCGTTATCGGCCGTGGTCTTCAGAACGTCTTTATCGCCATCGGTATTCTTGGCTGGCCTTCGATTGCGCGCGTCTTCCGATCCGCGATCTTGACGGTCAAGGAAAACGACTATGTTGACGCTGCGCGCGCGATGGGTGCATCTGATGCTCGTATCGTCGTGCGTCACATCTTCCCGAACTCCGTTGCCTCCATCGTGGTCTACGCGACTATGAACATTGGTGGCGCCATTCTGACCGAGTCCGCTCTGTCCTTCCTCGGCATGGGCGTTATTCCGCCTACGCCTTCGTGGGGCTCCATGATTCAGGACGGCCAGCAGTATCTTCTGACTGCTCCCTGGATGATGATCATGCCCGGTCTGGCAATTCTCTCGACGGTGCTCGCCTTCACCCTGCTGGGTGACGGTCTGCGCGACGCCCTCGACGTCAAGATGAAGGACGCATAAGGATGAAGAAGAACAAGAACTATGTGGACCTGAAGGACCAGCCGGTTCCCGAGGGCCAGCATCTGCTCGAGGTTGATGACCTTAAGATGTATTTCCACACCGAGGATGGCGTCGTTCGCGCTGTCGATGGTGTGTCCTACACGCTCGATCGTGGCGAGACCCTGGGTGTCGTCGGTGAGTCCGGCTCCGGTAAGTCCGTGACCGCCATGACCATCATGGGTCTTATCTCGATGCCTCCGGGAAAGATTGAGGGCGGTGACGTTCGCTATCGCGGTCGTTCTATCCTCGAGATGACCGAGGAAGAGATGCAGCACATTCGTGGCAACGATATCGCGATGATCTTCCAGGATCCTATGACTTCCTTGAACCCGGTCTATAAGATCGGCAAGCAGGTGGGTGAGGGCCTTCGTCTGCACCGTGGCTACTCCAAGCAGGAGGCGCTCAAGCGCGCCACCGAGCTTTTGGACCTCGTTGGCATTCCCGAGCCCGAGAAACGCGTCAATGAGTATCCGCACCAGTTTTCTGGTGGTATGCGTCAGCGCGTCATGATTGCCATGGCCCTTGCCTGCGATCCCGATATTCTGATTGCCGACGAGCCCACGACTGCCCTGGACGTTACCATTCAGGCTCAGATTATTGAGCTTATGCAGGAAATGCAGGAGAAGAACGGCAACGCCATCATCATGATTACCCATGACCTGGGTGTTGTCGCCGATATGGCCGACAAGATCATGGTTATGTACGCCGGCCGTCCCGTCGAGTTCGGTACTGCTGAGGAAATCTTCTACGAGAGCCGTCACCCCTATACCTGGGGCCTGATTCGCTCCATCCCGGAGCAGGCCATCGATGAGAAGAAGCCGCTTACGCCGATTCACGGCAACCCGCCTTCGCTCATGAACCTGCCCGAGGGTTGCGTGTTCTCGCCTCGTTGCCCCTATGCGACCGATAAGTGCCGCAAGCAGCGCCCCGAGCGTTTTGTCACCGAGTCCGGCCACTATTCTGCGTGCCATTATTCCGGTGACCCCGAGTTCCTCAAGAACGCCCCTGAGACGTCCCGCACGCGTAAGGATTCCAAGAAGGGAGGCGAGGCGTAAATGGCAGACAATAACGAGCGCACTCCGCTACTGAAGGTCGAGCACCTCTCTAAGGAGTTCCCCGCAGAGTCCGGCATGTTCGCCAAGCGTTTTTCCAAGCGCGTCGTCTCTGCTGTAAACGACATCTCTTTTGAGATTTATCCTGGTGAGACCTTTGGTCTGGTTGGTGAGTCTGGTTGCGGTAAGTCCACTACGGGTCGCACCATCATGCGCCTGACCAAGCCGACCGCCGGTAAGGTGTTCTTCCAGGGTAAAGATGTTGCCGAAATGAGCAAGCATGAGATCAAGGATATGCGTCGCGAGATGCAGTTTATCTTCCAGGATCCTTATGCCTCGCTGAATCCTCGCATGACCATCGGCGAGATCGTCTCCGAACCCATGACCATTCACGGCGTGGGAACCAAGGAGGAGCGCATTGAGCGCGTCCGCGAGCTTCTCGACGTTGTCGGACTGAACCCCGAGCACATCAACCGCTATCCTCATGAGTTCTCGGGTGGCCAGCGTCAGCGTGTCGGCATTGCCCGCGCTTTTGCGCTGAAGCCCAAGCTGATTATCTGTGACGAGCCGGTATCCGCTCTGGATGTGTCCATTCAGGCCCAGGTTCTGAACCTGCTTAAGGAACTCCAGGACAAGTTTGGTACGGCGTATCTGTTTATCGCCCACGACCTGTCCGTCGTTCAGCACATCTCCGATCGCGTTGCCGTTATGTATCTGGGTAAGGTGGTCGAGGTTTCTGACTGGAAGACGCTCTATAGCGAGCCTCACCACCCGTATACGCAGTCGCTGCTGTCTGCCGTGCCGGTTCCCGATCCGGATATCCAAAAGTCCCGTAAGCGCATCATCCTCGCCGGCGATCCGCCGTCACCGCTGGATCCGCCGACTGGCTGCCGTTTCCACACGCGCTGCCCGATCGCGCAGGGCATCTGCTCCGAGAAGCTTCCCGAGTTTAGGGAAGTCGCACCGGGCCACTGCTGCGCCTGCCACTTCGCCGAGCCGTTCCCGATCAAGGAATCGCACATCGACCTGTAGTCGGTTGTTATCGTTCGGGCCCGTGCTGGACTTAGTTTTCAGAACGTCCTCGACCATGGAAACCCCCTTATCCTGCTCCTTCGGAGCTGCGGATAAGGGGGTTTCCTGGTCTGCGGAATGTTCTGAAAACTAAGTCCAGTACGGGCCCTGTGTTACCACTGCAGGGGGGGCGATTCCTTGATCGCTCACTTAATCTAATAAGAAATTGAGCGAGGCCGGAGCTTTAGCTCCGGCCTCCTTATATATGGGCTCGGCAAAGCCGAGCCACCAAATTAGCATCAGCCCCAGTATATGTTTGAGAATCGTACTTGGAGTATGTGGCTGTAGGGCCGGAATGGGGGCAACTTCCCAACGCATTCCGCAGGGGGCGGTACATTTTGTAGCGCGAAGCGCGAATCAAAATGTACCGCATGCCCGAGGACGCGTTGGGAAGTTGCCCCCATTCCGGCCCGGACATATAGATCTACCTGCGCATTTTCAAATTCGTAAACTTTTTTGAAAAAAGTGCTTGCACAGTTCTCGAATCATAGGTTATTATCTTCCTCGTTGAAAGCGCGGGTCCAACAAAACGAACTGCGAATCAACAATATAGCATGTCGGAGTGGCGGAATTGGCAGACGCGCTAGCTTGAGGTGCTAGTGACCGCTTTTTGGTCATGCGGGTTCAAGTCCCGCCTCCGACACCATCGCATTTGAGAAGCCTCTTCGGAGGCTTTTTTGTTACCGATAGACGGTGAGGTTCACGATGGAAACGCTTGAGCGCAATGAGTGGGTTGACGTTGCCCAATTGGTCGATATTACGAGCGATGCTGTCATTATCTGCGAGCTCGACGGAACCATTTTGCATGTAAACAATCGCTTGCTCGACTTGATCTGCGAGGAACGTTCCGATGTGATCAACGGGGACGTTAAAGATCTCTTGTACTCGTCAGCATTTGAACGCGCGACAGAACATCGTCTTCCTTTTGAGACCAATGGTACCGAGAGCGAGTTGATGCTTAAGCTCAGTGACGGCTCCTTTATTCCCGTCCTAGTTTGTGCCGGCTCGGTTACGCCGCCTCGTATCTTTGGCCGCCGTGAGCCGCGTGTTCTCGTGGCGCTCCATAGTATCGAAGAGCAGTATTCGCATGACCGTCAGCTCAAGCGTGCGCTTTCGGAGCTCAGAGTGGCGAATAAGCGCCTCTCGGGCACGTTGTCGGTCATTATGAGCACGGTGGGCTCCGATGAGCTGCCTAGTTTGTTGGATACCGTTTTGAACCAGCTTGTAGGAACCCTGGATGCCTCGGGTGCTGCCATCTATTTTTCTGAGAGCGGTGGTTTTAAGCTTCGCGGTGTTTCCAAGGAGCTGTATGACAGCTACCTGCCCGAGTTTATGCCGTATGGTGCGGGTATCCCGACGTATGTGCTCCGTGAGTCTCGTGCCTGCCGCCTGTCGATTCAGCAGGACCTCGAGGGCGATAGGGTTGCCTCGGGTATGTTCATGGACCTGGACAATCGCTCTAAGCACCTGCTACGCGTGCAAGATATGCCTCCATACCGCAGCGAGATATGTCTTCCCGTGTTTTATGGCACTCAGGTGCTCGGTGTGATGGAGGTCGGTTGGAAACGTCCGCAGGCGCCGCTTGCCTATGATGTCAACGTGCTCGAGGTCATTTGCGATTATCTCTCCATCCAACTAGTCGGCATGGCATCGAGTCTGCGTTCACGTCGCTCGGCAGAGCTTGGCCGTTCTCTCAACGTGCTGCGCGATGAGTTGTTTGCCTATCTCGATGATCCTATTGCCGCCTCGCGTGCGGTGTCGACCGAAATCTGCGCTGTGCTCAGTTGCCATTTCTGCCCCGTGGAGTATGATGCGGGCCTCGAAACCTATGTCATCGATTTTGAAGGTGGCAGTCGTGTGGCATTGCCGGGCGATCCGGAGTCACTCTTCTTTTCTGTCACGACGCCGGCGGCGCGCCTGGGGGCAATTTCCGATGGATTTGAGACATCGGTGCTGGGCGGGACGAGCGCCGACGACCTCAAGCACGTGCGCCTTACGCGCGTGGACGAATCCACGACTATGGGCGCATGGTTGAGAGCCCACGGCCTGCCGTGTCAGGGACTTTATGTCGACTCCGGTATCGAGGCGGGGCGCTGCCACTCGGAGGCGGATGGTACTCGAAGCAACGATGCAATCGTGCCAGCTGATATCGCCAAGGGACCGACGAGGCGCGTTTTGCTGCTCCGTGATGGCAGCCAGGAGCCAATCGACGACCTTGAATACGACTACATGGTGCATTTGGCACACGACTTTGAGCTGATCTATGAGGGCGAGTCTCAAAAGCGTGAAGAGCGTCATATCGCTCAGACGCTTCAGATTGGCATGAGAAATTCGCTAGGCGACGTTCCGGGCATCGCAACCGATTCGGTATACCTGTCGGCAACGAATTCGGCGTTGGTCGGTGGTGACTTCTATACGCTTATCCGTCTTCCCGACGATTGCGCCGTTATGATATTGGGCGATGTCTCCGGCAAAGGAATTGAGGCGGCGTCGATGTCGGCGCTCGTCAAGACGGCGTTGACGGCTTATGCCTGGGAGGGTGCGGGACCCGCTCGCATGGCCCGCTCGCTCAATAGCATGCTCATGGGCTTTTCGAGGGTCGAGACGTTTGTGACGGCGTTTATCGCCAAGATTGATCTTAAAGCGGGCCGCGCTACCTATTGCTCTGCGGGACATCCTCCCACTATGGTCATTAGGCCGTCGTCGACGGCGCATGGCGGAGGAGAGACCTGCGGGGGAGAAGTGGAGCTCCTTGGGTGCCAATCGGGCGTGATCGGTGCCTTTGAGAGCATGGTGTACGAGACGGGCGTGTTTACGTTCGATGCTGGTGACATGCTGTTTATGTATACCGACGGAACGATCGAAGCACGCGACCGCTCGGGTGCTTTCTTTGGCGAGCAACGCCTGCGCAACCTTCTACTCTCTGTTTCGGGTGAGGGCGTATCGGGCATCTGCGGTAAGGTCTTGGGCGAGCTTGACCGCTTTACCGACTCGGCGCTGGACGATGACATTGCATTGGTGTCCCTTGAGTTTTTACGGGGCCGATCGTAGGTCGCGACGTTGGGCATACAGAATCCTAACGGTTGCAGAAAAGTTTGCATCGAGCGAGCTCTTTTGGGGAACCATGGTCGCATGAATGAGTGGAATGACATAGCGGTTTTGACGCCACCGGGCGATATCGATATCGCCTCGGTGCCCGAGCTGCGCCGACGGTTGGATAATTTAATCGACCGGGGCGTGCGCCGTGTTGTCATCAATTGCCAGACCGTGGCTTTTATCGACTCGACGGGTTTGGCGTTTTTGCTTACGCGTGCCAGAGAGCTTATGAGACGAGAAGGGCTGCTTTCGCTTGTTAACGCCTCCGATGAGGTCGTTCGCTTTTTGGAGATTGCCCGACTTGTCGACATCCTTCATGTTGCGGGTCCGGTGCGGGAGTCGATTCCCGCCATTCCGGTGGGGGAGTTGCCGCGATGGAGCAAGAGCGTCAAGGTGCAGCGAGGCATCGAGAATCTCCCGTATTATCGGCACCGTGTGGCCGAGATTCTCGAATCGCTTCCCCTGAGGCGTGATGAGCGCTATGACGTCGCATTAGCGTTGGGGGAGGCATTGGGTAACGCATATGACCATGCGGGCGGTGTTGGCTGCATCCTGACGATTCAGGCCTATGGGGACCGTGTTGTGCTTGAGGTGCTTGATCGAGGCGCTGGCTATTCTATCGATGGGGCGAGCGAACCGATGGCATCCGAGGAACGCGGACGCGGTATCAAGCTTATGCGCATGCTCGTCGATAATGTGGAGGTTGCCCGTCGCACGGATGGTGCCGGCACACGCGTTCGGATGGTGAAGCTGTTTAGTTCGGCATTGGAATCGTGCGCTTAGCGCCTTGGATCGACATGATTTCCCTGCGTGAACTTGCTTTGGGCAACTTTTTTGAAAAAAGTACTTGCGTCTTTTGGATAACTCGCGTAAATTAATAACCCGCAAGCGGACATGGCTCAGTTGGTAGAGCACAACCTTGCCAAGGTTGGGGTCGCGGGTTCGAGCCCCGTTGTCCGCTCCATTGCATTTCCGGACCGTTCTTAACGGTCCTTTTTCGGCGAAGTGGCCAAGTGGTAAGGCAGAGGCCTGCAAAGCCTTTACCCCCGGTTCGAATCCGGGCTTCGCCTCCAGGCAACATCCGGGCGCTCCGGCGCCCGTTTTGTTTTACATATGCGGACATGGCTCAGTTGGTAGAGCACAACCTTGCCAAGGTTGGGGTCGCGGGTTCGAGCCCCGTTGTCCGCTCCAAGCACAACAGCCCGACTACCACGGTAGCCGGGCTTTTCGTACCCATTGCAGAGGCCCGAACCCGAGAGGGAGCGAGCGTTAAGCAAACGCGGAGCGTTTGTAGCGAGCTGGCGAGGTCGCCGGCAGGCGGCCGAAGCCGGTGCGGATCCGCGAAGCGGATACGCGGATGCCCCGTTGTCCGCTCCAAGTACAACAGCCCGACTACCACGGTAGCCGGGATTTTTCGTACCCATTGCAGAGGCCCGAACCCGAGAGGGAGCGAGCGTCTTGGGGCGTGGCTGTGGCGTTGTTTGCCGCGAATATCAGCTTTGGGCGTATCATCGTGGGCATTACCCAGCAGATGGACTATCTTGAGCGGCTGGGCATCGAGGCCATCTGGTTGAGCCCGTTTTACCCATCGCCTCTTGTCGATGGTGGCTATGATGTGGCGGACTACTGCGATGTCGACCCACGTCTCGGCTCGCCCGAGCGCGCCCGTTATATCTTCCGCGATGGTCGCGGCGAACATGGCGAGCTGCCTCCCACCAATTGGAATGCCAACTTTGGCGGCCCCGCCTGGACGCGTGTTGCGGACGGTCAGTGGTAGCTGCATATGTTTACGCCCGAGCGGCCGGACTTTGTCTGGTCATGCCCCGAGGTTCATGCGTTCTTTTGCGACGTCCTGACGTTTTGGAGCGATCGAGGCGTTGATGGCTTTCGCATTGATGTGGCGCACGGTCTCGCCAAGGACCTCGACCGCGATGACCTTGACCGGTGGCATCTCGCCGAGGGCGATGACATGGTTGACGACGGCACCCATCCGCTGTGAGACCGCAACGAGGTCCACGAGATTTATCGCGCGTGGCGACGCGCTATGCCCTGCCGCAAATCAAGGCGACGCGCTACCACCAGATTGCGCTCGACTGGCTCTTGCGCGACGGGTCGTCTTATGACGAGGACCGTGAACTCGGCGAGCGCCGCGCGCGGGCGGCCCTTTTGCTTGAGCTGGCGCTTCCGGGCTCGGCATACGTGTATCAGGGTGAGGAGCTCGGCCTTTTTGAGGTGGCTGATGTCTTCGTGAGGTTCGCGAGGGCGTCGCAAAACTTTTCAAAAAAAGTTCTTGCATAGGATGCGGGCATCACGTAAGATTAATCCCCGTAAGCGGACATGGCTCAGTTGGTAGAGCACAACCTTGCCAAGGTTGGGGTCGCGGGTTCGAGCCCCGTTGTCCGCTCCATTTGGGCGTTTAGCTCAGGGGGAGAGCGCTTCCCTGACACGGAAGAGGTCACAAGTTCAAATCTTGTAACGCCCACCAAATGTTCGCAGTCCAGAGGCTTTGCTTCTGGACTGTTTTGTTATAAACACACATAATATGCCGTCAAATTATCGACCTCGGTCGCTTTTTCACGTTGCATTTGCTGCCCAGCATAATTTGTCGTTATTGGCCTCTTGGTCTCGTGGGAGATGATTATTTTGATCATAACCGTGCACGTCGCCCGCGTTTCCATGGTTGACCCCCGCGCAATCTTTTATGGTGATCGGTTTTGGCGAGATTGCCTTCCAGGGAGGATTCGGAACGATTGAAGGCCGTACGTTCTTCGCGCGCTGGGCGGGCCTTGTCACAAAGGGGTGGGCTTTTGTGGTTATCGCCGGCGTGCTGCTCGATCCCTTTACAGCGGCTCTCGGCCGCATGATAGCTCGCGAAGAGAACTAATAGCTCCTCGCCTATCGAATGCCGGCGGACGGGGTGCCGGGGCTGTAGTCTTCCGAGCGTTTGCAGCCCCGACGCTCCGTCCGCCGGCATTCGACCGCAACATGTTGGTCAAGCATAATCTTTTGGATTCTTTTCGCGTGAGCGGCTTGGTTTTGGTAGGATTTGTCGGCGGCTTGACTAGGGGGTTTTATAACTGCCTTGCAGGTAGCCGCGTTGGTAACGTTTTACCGACTTGCCGAGAAACCCTCATAATTAATGTGTCTGTAAAATGGCCAATTGCTTTGACCTGCTGAAACACTATATGTTGTGTTTGACCTAAAAAAAGAATACAGGATATAGAGGCGTCTTTGTCGTATGATAGATGGCGGACAGAGAACGAAGACCTTGTTCGTCCCATTTGGACACGCCTTTGAGCCGCTTGATCGGCTGCGAGGATTGTCCGCATGAGGACCTATGGTTTATCGAGAACACAGATTGCGCGACGGCGCCGCAAGACAGGGACAAGCCCTGCCAGGCATCGTTTGGCTCTGAAGCGCAATGGGATTACGACGCGAAAGAGGCAAGAGGATGAAGATCATCAAGCGCAGCGGCACCGAGGTTGCCTTTGACATCGATAAGATCGTCAATGCGATTCGCGCCGCCAACTTGGAGGTCGAGGAGGGCTCTCGTCTTACCGACCGCCAGGTGATCTACGCGGCGCAAAACGTCGCCGAGGCATGTGAGAAGGCCGGCCATACCGTATCGGTCGAGGAGATCCAGGATCTGGTCGAGGACGAGATCATGCGTCTCGACTGCTACGAGGTCGCTCGCCGCTACATCATCTATCGTTATGTTCAGAGCCTGAAGCGCCAAAAGAACACGACCGACGACAAGATCCTGTCGCTGATCGAGTGCAATAACGAAGAGGTTAAGCAGGAGAACTCCAATAAGAATCCGACCGTCAATTCCGTTCAGCGCGACTATATGGCCGGCGAGATTTCCAAGGACCTGACCCAACGCGTGCTGCTGCCCCAGGAGATCGTGGATGCCCATAATGAGGGTCTGATCCATTTCCACGATTCGGATTACTTTGCCCAGCACATGCACAACTGCGATCTGGTGAACCTGGAGGACATGCTCCAGAACGGCACCGTTATCTCGGGCACGCTGATCGAGAAGCCGCACAGCTTCTCGACCGCCTGCAACATTGCGACGCAGATTATCGCCCAGGTTGCTTCCTCCCAGTACGGCGGTCAGTCTATTTCGCTGACCCATCTCGCCCCGTTCGTTGAGGTGAGCCGTCAAAAGATTCGCGGCGAGGTTGCTCGCGAGCTTGAGGAGCTCGGTGTTTCGGCATCTGCCGAGAAGGTTCGCGAGGTCGTTGAGGAACGCCTGCGCGATGAGATTCGTCGCGGCGTCCAGACGATTCAGTATCAGGTCGTGACCCTTATGACCACGAATGGCCAGGCGCCGTTCGTGACGGTCTTTATGTATCTCAATGAGGCCCGTACGCCCCAGGAGAAGCACGACCTTGCCATGATTGTGGAGGAGACGCTTCGTCAACGCTATGAGGGCGTTAAGAACGAAGCCGGCGTGTGGATCACCCCGGCGTTTCCCAAGCTCATCTACGTGCTCGAGGACGATAACATCCGCGAGGATTCGCCGTACTTCTATCTGACCAAGCTCGCCGCCAAGTGCACCGCCAAGCGCATGGTGCCCGACTACATCTCCGAGAAGAAGATGCGCGAGCTCAAGCTGTCTAAGGGCGAGACCGCCGGCAACGGCGATTGCTATACCTGCATGGGTTGCCGCAGTTTCCTGACGCCCGACCGTTCGGGCAACGGCTTTAACAATGTCGCCAACGCTCTGAACTATGACCCGACCAAGCCTAAGTACTATGGTCGCTTTAACCAGGGTGTTGTGACCATCAACCTGCCCGATGTTGCGCTGAGCTCGCATCAGGACATGGACAAGTTCTGGAAGATCTTCGATGAGCGCCTTGAGCTGTGCCACCGCGCCCTGCTGTGCCGTCATGAGCGCCTGATGGGCACGCTTTCGGATGCTGCGCCGATTCTTTGGCAGTACGGTGCCTTGGCGCGCCTTAAGAAGGGCGAGACGATCGACAAGCTGCTCGTGGGCGGCTATTCCACCATTAGCCTGGGTTACGCCGGTCTGTATGAGTGCGTCAAGTACATGACGGGCCACAGCCACACCGAGAAGGAGGGCACGCCGTTTGCCATGGCCGTCATGCAGCACATGAACGACAAGTGCGCCGAGTGGAAGGCCGAAAGCGATATCGACTTCTCGCTGTACGGCACCCCGCTTGAGTCGACGACCTACAAGTTCGCCAAGTGCCTGCAGCGCCGTTTCGGCATTATCCCGGGCGTGACGGACAAGGGCTACATTACTAACAGCTATCACGTCCACGTGTCCGAGGAGATCGATGCCTTCGACAAGCTTAAGTTTGAGGGCATGTTCCAGCAGCTTTCGCCGGGCGGTGCTATCTCCTACGTTGAGGTTCCCAACATGCAGGACAACCTCAAGGCGGTCATTCGCGTAATGCAGTACATCTACGACAACATCATGTACGCCGAGCTCAACACCAAGAGCGATTACTGCCAGGTGTGCGGCTATGACGGCGAGATTCGCATTGTCGAGGACGATGGCAAACTGGTGTGGGAGTGCCCCAATTGCGGCAATCGTGACCAGGAGAAGATGAATGTCGCCCGTCGCACGTGCGGCTACATCGGTACCCAGTTCTGGAACCAGGGTCGAACCGAGGAGATCCGCGACCGCGTGCTGCATCTCTAATAACCATCCCAGGCTGCCCCGTAGCGAGGCCCCGGACCTTTACTCGCTATTTCGGACAGTCCTGGCTCACGACGGAGGCGCCACTGGCGCCTCCTGTTCGTGCGGAACTCATATCGAGTAAAGGTCCGGGGCCTCGCTACGGGGCAGCCAAGTTGATGTAGCTGAGATGCAGCATGCGGTCTGCCCACTCCTCGAAGTTCTTGGCGGAAATAATTCGAGCTGCAGCTGCGATTTACTTGCGATGGCGGTTGAGCCGCAACCCAGTTTTTATTGGACCTCGAACCCCATACTCGATGTTCGCTTTGTTCACCGAGTGTCGCTCGCGAGGGATCTGGAGCATATTGTCCCGTCCGCAGTTTCGCAGGCCGAAGGCCGAGAATGTTTGAGGACGGGATGATATGCTCCAGACCCCCAGGAAGGTTACCTATGAACTACGCGAACATTAAGTATTTCGACATTGCTGATGGAGAAGGCGTTCGTACTTCTCTGTTTGTGAGTGGGTGCCGTCGTGGGTGCAAGAATTGTTTTAACTCCGTCGCGTGGGACTTTGCCGCGGGTGAACCGTTCGATCGTGCCGTCGAGGACAAAATCATCGAGAGTCTTGATCATCCCTTTATTGATGGCCTGACGATTCTGGGCGGGGAGCCTATGGAACCCGAGAACCAGGCGGGGCTCGTTGATTTTATCGAACGCGTGCGTGCGACCTACCCTGTGGAGTCTGGGAAGACCATTTGGTGCTTTACCGGTGATGTGCTCGAGGAACTAATGCCGGGCGGCCGTCACCATACCGACGTGACGGACCGTATCCTTGCTTGCCTCGACATGCTGGTAGACGGTCCGTTCGTTCAAGATCTGTACGATATCTCGTTGCGCTTTAGGGGCTCGAGTAATCAGCGCGTGATCGACATGAACGCCACGCGCGCTCGTGCTGCGCGCGAGGGCGTTGCGCTTTGCGACGCTGTGGAGCTTTGGCGGGACGATCCGGTCTATTCGACCCATACTATGTAGCTGGAAGAGGTTGCGTGCCAGCGTGGTACCATAGCGCGAACGCGAAATCGAAAAAAGTGAGGCCCAGATGGTCGATCAGGAAAAAGTCGAGACTGCTATTAAGCTGCTGCTTGAAGGTATAGGCGAGGACCCAACTCGTGAGGGCCTGCTGGAGACCCCGGCACGCGTCGCCCGTATGTATGGCGAGATTGCCGGCGGTATGGGCCGGAGTGCCGAGGAGCACCTGTCCAAAACCTTTGCCGTCGCTTCGAACGATTTGGTTATCGAGCGCGATATTACGTTTTACTCGCTGTGCGAGCACCATCTGCTGCCGTTTTATGGCAAGGCTGCGATTGGCTATATCCCTAACGGTCGCGTGGCGGGTCTGTCTAAGCTTGCTCGCACGGTTGAGGTCTATGCCCGTCGTCTGCAGCTGCAGGAGCAGCTGTGCGCGCAGGTTGCCGATGCCCTCATGGAATATCTTGCTCCCCAAGGGGCGATCGTGCTGATGGAAGCCGAGCATATGTGCATGACCATGCGCGGCGTGCAAAAGCCCGGCACCAAGACCGTAACGCTTGCTCGTCGCGGTGTCTTTGAGACCGATCCCGCGCTCGAGGAGCGATTCTTTAGGATGCTGGGCCGCTAACCATGAGAGTCGTCAACGACTTTACATCGAAGACCGATGAGGGGACGCCGCGCCGCGGCTTTATGGCTTCGGGCCTGACTCCCTTTGGCGCCATGCCTCGCATTGATTACATTTGTGCCAACGGGCTGTTCCGGCGGCACCTGGGCAACATTGCACAGTTGGAATCGGGGCGCATCTTTTGCCGCCACGGTATTGACCATCTGCTGGATGTCGCGCGCATTATGTGGATTAAGAATCTTGAGGAACAGCTCGAATTTGACCGCGAGGTCATCTACGCCACGGCACTTCTTCACGATATCGGCAAAGATGAACAGTATGAATCGGGTATATCCCATGATGTTGCAAGCGAGCGCGTCGCTGATGCGATTCTTGGCGGCATGCCCGATGACGTGGCATTTGATCCGGCCGATGCCGCGGCCATTAAGACGGCCATTTTAGGCCATAGAAAGCTGCGCGTGAACAGCCAACCGCTTGAGCGTCTGCTCTATGCAGCCGACAAAGCGTCGCGCGCCTGCTTTGCATGCCCCGCGCGCAATGCCTGCAACTGGAGCGATGATAAAAAGAACCTGTCGATTCGCGTGTAGTTGGTTTGCGCGGTCGGGGTTCTAAACGAAGGAGACGATCGCGATGGGTAACAAGAAACTGCCCGAGAATGCAACCAAGACTGAAGGCGCCGAGCTCGCACGCCGTGGAAGGGGCGAAATATCCACCGCAACGGCGGTGCCCCACGTGGGCTATGACGATCTGTGCCATGCCGATCGCATCACCGTTGAAGGTCTTGAGGTCTTTGCCAACCACGGCGTGTATCCCGAGGAGAACGCCCTGGGCCAGAAGTTCATCGTGTCCTTGGTGCTCTATGCCGACCTGCGTGCAGCAGGGGAGCACGATAACCTGGATGCCTCGATTGATTACGGCTCGGTGTGCCACGATGTCGATGGCTATCTGCGCGAGCATACGTTTAAGCTCATCGAGGCCGCAGCCGAGGGCGTGGCCCAGATGCTGCTACGTCGTTACCCCCTGCTGCTCGGCGTGCGTGTTAAGCTCGATAAGCCTTGGGCGCCCGTCGGTCTTCCCCTGGCAAGCTGCGGTGTCGAGATCGAGCGCGTGCGCTAACCGGTTCTAATACGTCTCTATGGGTGGCTGCTTGAGCCGCTGCGACAGAGCTCTATTGTTGGGGCAGTACGTGTCGAGCAGGGCGTGAAACCGCTGATTGTGGCTTGGCTCGAGCAAGTGGACGAGCTCGTGGGCGACAACCATGTCAAGGCACTCGACGGGGTAGGCGGCAAGCTCGCGTGCGATGCGAATGGCACCGGTTTTGGGCGTACACGAGCCCCAGCGCGTTTTCATGCTGCGCACGGAAACGCGGGAAGCGGCGACACCCATTGCGATTTCGTATGTGCGCGCCATATCGCGCAGCGCCGTGGTGACCTCGGATGTATAGAGCTGGTCGATGCGGGCTTGGAGCTCATCGGGCGTTAGGCCGTCGAGGGCTGTGCGCTGCTTTGCCTGCGCGCGCCCACTTGGCTCGTCGGTACCCATAAAACTTGCGAAGGTGGCCTGTTTGGGTCGCGGTGCGGGTGATGCAAAGTTGTGATCGAGCACATCTTGTACCGTGATGGGCTTGCCCCAAAGCGCAATGATGGACGAGGGGCTGAGCGGCTCTCGCTCCGTCGCCTGACGTTGCTCGCGCTGGGCAAGTCGGCTGATAATCCAGGCGCTGTTGCGCTTCACAAATGCTTCGATACGCTCGCGGGTGGCACCGAGCGGTGCGCTTGCGTGGACCTCACCGCTCGATGTGACGCGTAGGTTGAAGTTCTTGACACGCTTTTTGGTAACGACGACGGGGATGGGCATCCCATCCGGTCGGGATACGGAAATCGTAAACTGCTGCGTCAAAAGCGGTCCTTCAGATTGGGAGCGGGCCGGCATGTCGACCGTTCGGCATGCCGGCCCGCTCAAGGGATGTGAAATTAATAACGCTCAAAGAAGGCAAGCGCGTTGTCGCTGCAGAGCTTTTGCATCACGGTCTTGCCAAAATGCTTGGAGAGCATGTTCTGGAACTCGGGCATCTTGCTGGCATCGGAGAGGAAAGCGGGCACCGTGGCGCCGTCCCAGTCGCCGCCGAGCGCGATGACGTCCTCGCCGCCCAGGTCGAGCCAGTGCTCGATATGTGCCGCTAGCTGATCGAAGGTGACGTCTGCGGCGGTCTTGTCGGTTGCGTCGTTGGAAAGGAACTCGCTGCAGTAGTTGAGGCCGACGATGCCACCCATGTCGCGAATGGTGCGGAACTGGTCGTCGGTAAGGTTGCGTTTGGCGCCGCAAACCGCACGGGAGTTGGAGTGGCTGGCGACGAAGGGACGCGTGGCGCGGGCGGCGACCTCGTCAAAGCACTCATCGTTGAGGTGGGAGACGTCAAGCACCATGCCGGCGTGCTCCATCTGCGTAAGTGCCTCGATGCCGGCGGCGGTGAGGCCGGCGTGGGTATCGTGTCCGCTCGCGAGCGGCCCCTGCGCGTTCCAGCTGAGTGACGACATGAGTACGCCCAAGCTCTTGAGCACCTCGATCAGCGCGGGGTCCTCGGCAAAGAACGTGGCGTTTTCGATGGTGTGGATGCAGGCGACCTTGCCGTCCTTGAGCGCAGGGCGAATGTCAGCGGCGCTGCGCACGTTGACCATGCGATCGTGGTTGAGCATGGCCTGGCCGCTCATATGCGCCATGATCTGCGCCTGGAAGCGCGCGGCGTGGGCGGAGGGAATCTCGTCGGGGACAAACGTGGCGAAGCACTGTGCCCACGGTGTGTTGCCGATCTTTGTGAGCGAGATGGCGCAGGCGTTGCCCTCGATGAGGTCGAAATCTTGCGGATGCGTCTCGTCGCCGGGGAAATAACCGTCGGTTCCGGCGGTAAAGCGCAGGTCGAGATCGAGCGTGGCCCAGCCGATGCGGTCGGCGGTGTCGCAGTGCAAGTCAAATACGGGATATGCCATGGTTCCTCCGGTTGCAGCGTTTCTTTGCAAACTGTCTTCGAATTGTATGACTAGGGTATAGTTAGCGCCATACGTTCATGGCGGCCCGCGTTGTGTGCCGCCCTTATCACGGAGGTTTCCATGTCCAACCAGGGCAAGAAGGTCAAGACTCATTATCGCGGCACGCTCGACGACGGCACGCAGTTCGATAGCTCCTACGATCGCGGCGAGCCGCTGGAGTTCACCTGCGGTGCCGGTCAGATGATCAAGGGCTTCGATGCCGCCGTTGTCGACATGCAGGTGGGCGAGAAGAAGACCGTGCACATTCCTGCTGCCGATGCCTACGGCGAGCACAATCCCGAGATGGTTATCACCTTCCCGGCCGAGCAGGTTCCCAACATCGAGCAGATCGAGAAGGGCATGAAGCTCTTCCTGTCCACGCCGAGCGGCATGCCTGTCCCTGCCGTTGTCATCGATGTGACGCCCGAGGCCGTGACGCTCGATGCTAACCACGAGCTGGCCGGCAAGGATCTCAACTTTGATATCGAGCTCGTCGAGGTCGAGGATTAGAGTATGCCTGAACGCTTGGTTTCGACGACATGCTTGGGAAATCTCAACGATCCGTCCTATGAACTCCTGCTTCGTCGGGAGCTGGGTGGCATCTTTGAAGTTGACGAGCTGCTGCTCGATTGGGACCAGGCTGACGTATGCGCGTTTGCGGGCGTGACGGAGCTGGGGCGCACGGTCGATGTTCGGCTAGATGCTGCCGACGGCAGTCGTCTTGCCGA
Organism: Collinsella sp. LCP19S3_D3; assembly: GCF_052121455.1. Classification (NCBI taxonomy): domain Bacteria; kingdom Bacillati; phylum Actinomycetota; class Coriobacteriia; order Coriobacteriales; family Coriobacteriaceae; genus Collinsella; species Collinsella sp. LCP19S3_D3. The sequence goes on from NZ_JBQKEF010000001.1 coordinate 56,673, forward strand.
CGGCGACGTGCTCGCCATCGACCGTTCGGGCATGGTGCCCGTGGCGGTTGTCGTGCGCCTGCGCAGCGCCGAGGTCTATTTGGTCGAAGTCGACCGCATGGATCCGATTGCGCTCGCGCATGCGTGCTGGGAGATCGGCAACATGCATGCGCCGCTTTTCCGAGGCGATTCGGACGAGCATACCGTGCGCATGTATACGCCGGTGCAGCCTGTTTTGGGCCGCATGCTCCGGGGTGTCGAGGGCGTTATGCTCTCGGTGGTTAGCCGTGAACTCGATACGGACCGGCGTTTTGCGTCGAGTGCGGCGTATGCCGTTGTGAGCATGGCTCCCGACTTTACGATCGTAAAAAAGGCGCGCGGTTAACGTGCGTATGAGCAAGACGGAATTTGAGAGGCAGCTATTCAAAGTCCGTCTTGCTGTTGATGAGGTGCTGTGGGGGAAAGCATATGGGTCTTGAGGGAATCAAGCTGATTGCATGCGATTTGGACGGCACGTTGCTGCATCCGGGGGAGTGCGAGCCGCGTTCCGAGGCCTTTGAGCTCATCGATGAGCTGCATCGTCGTGGCATCGTGTTTATGCCGGCGAGCGGCCGTCAATATGCGAGCTTGCGCTATCTGTTTGCCCCGGTGGCCGATGAGCTCGCCTATGTATGCGAAAACGGAGCCCTCGTGATGAGCGAGGGGCGTGCCGTTGTCAAGCGTTCCATGGAGCGTAACCTTGCTATGGATATCGCGAATGCCGTGGTTGCGTATCCCCATGCCGACGTGACCCTTTCCTGCGAGGGGCACCTCTACACCATGAGCGGCAACGATGCATTCGTCGACCATTTGCGCTACGAGGTCCATTGCGATGTGGCGGTGGTCGACCGTCCCGAGGACATCGACGAGGACGTCATTAAGATCGCGTTTCAAACGCCCGAGACAGAGCAGCCGGCGGCGCTGGAGTATTTCGTCCGTCGCTTTGGCGACCGGGTCGATGTGATGACGTCGGGAACCGAATGGACCGACTTTATCGGCTTTGATTCGGGCAAGGGGTCCGCGCTTGCCGATTATGGTCGTGCGCTGGGGATCTCACCTAACGAAATGATGGCGTTTGGCGATAATGAAAACGACCGCGACATGCTCAACGTGGTGGGCCATCCCTATCTGATGGAGAGCTGCAATCCCAGCATGCGCGGTATCAACGACCGCGTCCGTTACGTACGCACGGTCGAAGAAGAGCTGCGTCGCCTGCTTGCTGAGTAGACATTTGGGACATGCCTGGAAATCTTCCTTTTGCCGCAATCGGTGAAAAGTTGATTTTAAGGCATGCCCCAAAATCTACCTACAGTTGGGGCAGAGGCCCTCGAAGATGGTGTAGTGCGAGCTGACGCTCCATCCGATTTGTTCGGATGCCCTGGCGTCGAGCTGGGTATTGAAGGGGAGCGGCACATCGATGACGCGGCCACACGAGGTGCAGATGATATGCGCATGCGGTTCGATGGCACGATCGAAGCGGCTGCCGCCCGGCGTTTTAATCGAGAGAATCTCCCCGGCATCGGCCAAGAGATTGAGGTTGCGGTAGACCGTACCGCGGCTGATTTTGTCATCCTGCGCGCGCACAGCGGTGTAGATCTCATCGGCGGTGGGATGGTTGTAGCTTTGGCGCACGGCATCAAGAACTAGCTTTCGCTGCCTGGTATTCCTTCTTTGCACCGCCATGCGCCTCGCCTCTTTTCTATTAACGGTCGTAGGTAAATGATACCGTATTTAGCACACAATACTAATAATGAGGAGTGAAACCGTCTTCATTGGCAAGTGGGGCTCGAACCTGGGCGTCTACGAGGCGAAAACGCGTTCCCATGCGCTCGTAGGAGGCATGAAGCGCCTCGAGATGAGATAGGATGTTTGCCGGAGCTCCCTGTATCTCCATCTCGACTGAGCCGTCTTCCATGTTACGCACCCAGCCGGTGAGTGCGCGTGCCTGCGCGAGGTTGGTATTGGTAAAGCGAAAACCAACGCCTTGGACCTGTCCCTCCCAGCGCAGGAAATAGCGCAGGGGAGTGTCTTGAGTGGCCTCGTCGCTTGCGAGCACAGTAAGCCTGCGGCGCAGCTCGAGCTCGACGCCAGAGGGCTTTTGGGGCTCGCGGCTGCCGCCGGCGACGCCCGAGAAAAGCTTGTCGAAAATACCCATCGCTAGGCCTGCTTGACAGAATCGGCGGGGAAGGTAATGCCGGTCTGTTGGCGCACGGCATCCATGATGCGCAGCGAGACAAGCGTGACATCGCGATAGTGGCCAAGCTCGTGACGTCCCGCCGGGGTCTCCCAAATCTCTTCCTTGACGCTATCGATGCCGCCGATGGCGGTGATAAAGTCTGCGAGTTCGTATTCCATGGTGTTGCTCGATTTGGGCAGGTCGAGCACGCGGCCGTTGTCGCTCTGTTCGCGCGGTGCCTCGGTCGCCGAGCCGCGTACGACATCGCCGCGATAGTCGATGCGGACGTTGCGGGGCGTGGACAGATGGTCAATCTGGATAGTGCCACGCTCGCCTTCGATCTGCGAGGGCAGTAGGTCATTCGTAATTTTGGAGTGCGCGAGCTCGACGGAGATACGGCCACCGCCGTAGCTGGCGAGGATGGAACCGCAGCCATCGATGGGGCCATGGGTGAGCTCTTGCGTGGTGGGGTCGAGCAGAGTAGCCATGCTCGTAAGGCCGGAGGGCATGCCGAAGATCTCGACCATGGGCTCGACGGTGTAGACGCCAATATCCATGAGGGAACCCGATGCCATATTGCAGTCGAAGATATTGGTGGCGCGTCCCGCGAGAACCTCGTTGTAGCGTGAAGAATACTTGCCAAAGCGCAGTGAGGCGCGACGAATGGGCGCAATCTCGCCCAGGGCGTCCTCGATGGCGTGGAAAGCGGGGTCATGGAGCGGGCGCATGGCCTCGAGGGCTACGACGCCCGCCGCCTCGGCGGCGCGGAAGACTTCCAGCGCCTGTGCCTCGGTGGCGCAGAAGGGCTTCTCGACGATGACGTGCTTGCCGCTGGCGATGCAGGCAAGGGCCTGCTCGTAGTGAAGTGCGTTTGGGCTGCCGATATAGACGGCGTCGACGTCGGCGGCTGCTGCAAGCTCATCAAGTGAAGTAAAGTTTCGTTCGCCGCCGTGCTCGGCAGTAAAGGCGGCGCCGCGCTCGGCGTTGCGCGAGAGCGTGCCTACGAATACAGCCTGGTCGTTGGCATTGACGACCTGGATAAAGTCGTCGGTGATCATGGATGTGCCGATGGTTGCGATGCGCAGCATACGTCCCCCTTGCGTTGTTTTGGTCTACAGGATGAGTGTAGCGCGTGGGGATATAAAGCTGCGCGAAAACGCTATTACAGGTCGCTCTCGTTAAAGCCGGTGTCGATATCGAGGTTGACTCCATCGGCCGCAGTGGTGGCGAGCTCGTCGCAGCGCTCGTTGAGCTCGTGGCCGGCATGCCCCTTAACCCAGATGAACTCCACCTTATGCTTGCTCTTTGCGGCAAGCAGGCGCTCCCACAGGTCGCGGTTCTTAACGGGCTGCTTGTTGGCAGTTTTCCACCCGCGCTTTTTCCAACCGTCGATCCAGTGCCTGTTAAAGGCGTTGACGACGTACTGCGAGTCGGAGTGGACCTCGACCTCGCAGGGACGGTTGAGTGCCTCGAGCGCCACGATGACCGCCATGAGCTCCATGCGGTTGTTGGTGGTCTTGGCGTAGCCACGCGAAAGCTCGGAGGTGAAGGTCTTGCCGGCGGGGTTGGTGTATTTGAGCACGGCGCCGTAGCCACCGCGTCCCGGATTGGATCGAGCCGAGCCGTCGGTATAGATGATGACCTTCACAGACTTCCTTTCGTCGAGTTCCTCTCTTGCGGCTGTCTATTGTATCGCCGGTCCATCCTGTTTTATGCGAGGCGCGCCGCTCCACAAGGATGGTGGAGACGTTGTCGCCAAGAAAGATGGGCGACCTGAATTGTCAAGAGCTAGAGGGCTTTTAAATCTGCCATTTCTATCCCGTCCCCAAATGGTTGGTTTTCGTGGATGATGCGATCGAGTTCGTCGAGGTATTGCCGCAGCAGGGGAGAGGGCTTGCGCTCATCGTGCATGATGTAGCCCACGCGCATCGTTGGGGCGTCTGCCAACGGGATCGATGCCATGCCCCATTGCATTTCATTGGAGAGGACACCGGTCGACAAAGTGTAACCGTTCGACGTGATGAGCAGATTGGTGAGCGTGCCACGGTCGGAAACGCGGATGTTGCGGTCGCAGGGGATATAGCTAAACGGCTCCTCGGCGTAATAGAAGGAGTTCGAGGTCCCCTGCTCAAAGCTGTAGCGCGTATAGGGCGTAAGGTCGGCAAGCGATAGCTGGGGGCGGCGTGCGAGCGGATGGCGCTCGCTAACGAAGACGTGGACCGTTGCATCGAAGAGGGGATGGAAGCTTGCGCGGGCGTCGGCGAAGGCCTTCTGCAGGACGCGGGCGTTAAAGTCATCCAGATACAGAATGCCGATATCGCTGCGAAATGCGCGGACGTCGTCGATGATCTGCGACGTGGTGGTCTCGCGCATGATGAACTCGAACTTACTGTCGCGGCAGCGCTCGGCGACGTTGACAAAGGCTTCGACCGAAAAAGCGTAGTGCTGGGCCGAGACGGCAAGGCGTGCCTGGGGTGTGCCGCCGTCCTCGTAGCGGGCCTCGAGCATATCGGCCTGCTCTACGACCTGGCGCGCATAGCCTAAAAGCTCGGTGCCGTCGTTGGTGAGTGTGACGCCGCGGCTGGAGCGCGTAAAGATTTCCAGACGGAGCTCCTGCTCTAGGCTTTTGACGGCGTTGGAGATATTGGATTGCGCGGTATAGAGGCGCTGAGCTGCGGCGTTAATTGAGCCGGATTCTGCCACGGCGATAAGAAAACGAAGCTGCTGGAGGGTCATCGGCACCCGTCCTTTCGATAGCTATCTAAAAAACCGATAACAGGTTAGCGCTTTTAAGTGATTGACCGCGCGAAACAATGCTCGTACTATTCAAAACACACAAATGCGGTAGGTAATTAAGCCGACCACGAGAACGGGATGTCAAAAGGAGGACCGCATATGAACTGCTTACTAAGACGAATGCCGGGCTCCTGCTTGCGCCCGTCGGCGTGATCAGGAGACGGCGACTTACTTCTCTTACTCATATTACTTTTGTTCGATCAAGGAGATCATCATGAGCCAGTTTATCAACAACCCCGAGCACACCTTTGGTTTCGACACCCTGCAGCTGCACGTTGGCCAGGAGAGTGCCGACCCCGCATCCGATTCCCGCGCCGTGCCTATCTACCAGACCACGAGCTATGTGTTCCGCAACTCCCAGCACGCCGCTGACCGCTTTGTCCTTGCCGACGCCGGTAATATCTACGGTCGTCTGACCAACTCCACCCAGGGCGTCTTTGAGGACCGCATTGCCGCGCTCGAGGGCGGCGTTGCCGGCCTCGCCGTCGCCTCTGGCGCCGCCGCCATCACCTATACCCTGCAGGCCCTCGCTCAGGCCGGCGACCATGTGGTGGCCCAAAAGACCATCTACGGTGGTTCCTACAACCTGCTGGAGCACACGCTCTCCCAGTTTGGTGTCGAGACCACCTTCGTCGATGCCCACAACCTGGACGAGGTCGAGGGCGCCATCAGGGACAACACCACGGTCATTTACCTCGAGACGCTCGGCAACCCCAACTCCGATATCCCCAACATCGACGCTATCTCCGAGGTCGCTAAGAAGCATGGTCTTCCGGTTGTTGTCGATAACACCTTCGGCACCCCGTATCTGTTCCGTCCGCTGGAGCACGGCGCCAACATCGTCGTTCACTCTGCAACTAAGTTTATTGGCGGCCACGGCACCTCGTTGGGCGGCGTGATTATCGATGGCGGCAACTTTGACTGGAAGGCGAGCGGCAAGTATGCGCAGATCGCCGAGCCCAATCCCTCCTACCATGGCGTCTCGTTTACCGAGGCCGCCGGCCCCGCTGCCTTCGCGACCTATGTCCGTGCTATCTTGCTGCGTGACGAGGGCGCCTGCATTAGCCCGTTTAACGCCTGGGTCCTGCTCCAGGGCACCGAGACCCTGTCGCTGCGCGTTGACCGCCATGTCGAGAACACCAAGAAGGTCGTTGAGTTCCTGATCGGTGACGGCCACGTCGCCAAGGTGAACCACCCGAGCCTGCCCGAGCACCCCGACCATGAGCTGTACCAGAAGTATTTCCCCCGTGGCGGCGCCTCGATCTTCACCTTCGAGATCAAGGGCGGCCAGGAGGCTGCTTGGAAGTTCATCGACCACCTGCAGGTGTTCTCGCTGCTCGCCAACGTAGCCGACGTCAAGTCGCTCGTCGTGCACCCGGCTACCACCACGCACTCCCAACTCTCTTCCGAGGAGCTTGCCGAGCAGAACATTACGCCCTCTACAATCCGTCTTTCCATTGGTACCGAGAACGCCGAGGACATCATTTGGGATCTGAAGCAGGCCTTTGCCGCGCTGGACGAGTAAGGCGACTTGTGCAAGGGCCCCTTGCGACTCGATAGGTATAACTGCATAAAATGCCTGCTCAAGGCGCCTGCGCGAACAATGGTTGCGCAGGCGCCTTTTTTGCATAGGAAGGGCGCTATTACAGGGTTTTTGGCATGCTTTATGCATGCGAGTTGTGGAAAACTCCTGTTGAGAGGATGTGAGTTTTACGCAAATGACGTGCACCTTTTGAGAAAAACCGCAGGTCGCGATTTACTCGGGGTACTATGCAGCGCGATCGAATCACACGCAGCTTAAACGCAGCAAAAACTCACTACGGAGGTTTCCAGCTACATGAGGATCGATTCACGAAAACCGAAGGCCGCCGCCCTTTCTGCCACGCTTGCCGTGGCGCTTTTAGTGGGTGCCGGCGTAACCGATGCCCACGCGGCAACACTGTCCGACGCGGTCGGATCAACGCCGTCCGAGGCGACCCTGGTGCAGCCCGTCGACTATCGTGGCGACGGCTTTGGCTCCATGCAGGAGTGGAACGCCTCGATGGGGGCCAAGCGCGATTCCCTAGAGGTCCGCGCGCAGATCATCATGAACATGTACGGTGACTATGCCACCGATGACGAGCGCGCTGTACTGCAGGGTTGTATCGACGGTGCGGGCAGTCTTTTGACGATGGAGGAGGTCGACGCGAAGTCGGCCGAGCTCGACGAGCTTCGCTCCACGCTCGAGGATGCTAAGCGCGAGGCGCTCGAGGCTGCGGCCGTCGAGGCAGAAGCTGCCGAGGCCGTTCAGGCTTCGTATTACAACGCCGGCTCCGGCTCGTCTTACGCGTCTGCTGCGTATTACGCGAACGGCTCGGGCCTGACGCGCTCGAGCGGCGTCAATAACTACAACGGTCGTCGCGAGACCTATTACAGCAGCAACGTGCTGTATCACCACCGCACGGGTGAGTGGACGCTGGATTCCGAGGGCTTTTGGCGTGATTCCGACGGCTACTACGTGGTGGCTGCGAGCGATAAGTCCCAGGGCTCGACCTTTACGGGCTCTAAGGGCGAGTGCAAGGTCTACGATTCGGGTTGCGCAGCCGGAACTACCGATTACTACACCGGTTGGTAATCTGTCGGCATCGATTGCACATGATGGACGGGCGTCTTTACTGAGCTTTCGGGCAATGTAAAGTCGCCCGTTTTTATATGCATTTGGGTTAACAGAGCCCTTACCGTGGCACTACGTTGGGCATATGGGCGCGGGGCACACTAAGTCATGAGAAACAAGGTCTTTCTCGTGGAGGAAGTGATTCCATGAACGCTCGAGATGTCGCTATTGCCGTCGTTGCCCTTTTGATCGGATGTCTTGGTCCGACGGCGGCGTTAGTTGCCGGCTTGCAGTCCACTACGGGTGCTGCTCCTGTGGTTGTGAGCGCCTTGATTGCAGCGGCGCTGTTGGGAAGCGCCGGCGTGGTGCTTTGCCGCGATGACGAGGACGAGGTCCCGGAGTCGCAAAACGAGCCTCAGTTTTAGCCTCGGCCTAAATGCGACAGGCCTTCGCGAGCGATGGGATCCTCGCGAAGGCCTGTCTGCTTACATTGCGCGCGTCGCCGTGCGGGCGAGGCTACCAGCTGCTTTCTATTTCGCGAATCCTCTGGTAGAGCCAATCGTTTTGCGGCACTTGGATATCGTGTTTGGCGGCCAGGCGACAAATGGTGCCCGCGAACTCCTCGACTTCGGTTTTACGTTGTGCGATACGGTCCTGCGCCATCGAGGGCATGCCGGCGGGGTCGATTCCCTCGATGAGGTGCACCATCTGCGTCAGGTCTGCCTCGGTAAGCTCAACGCCCTCGGCGTTGGCGACCGCAAGTGTCTCGCGCATGGCGGAAACAAAGCAGCGACGCTGCTCGGAGTCCTGTTCCGTGGCGCTCCCGTACGTGCCGCCGTAGGCCATGCAGGTCTGGTTGATGCCATCGTTGAGCATGAGTTTGGCCCACATGCGGTGCGCAATGTCGCTCTCGACGGTATGGGCGATGCCGCAGCGCGTGTAGAGCTCATCGATGGCGGTGACGGTTGCGGGCTCGGTGCCTGCTGCCGCGCCAAAGCGAATCTCGCCCGCATTGGTAAAGGTGAGCGCGCCGTTAAGGAATACGGCGTCCATGCCCTGGCAGATGCCCAGGACGGTGTGCTTCCAGCCAAAGCGCTCGGCTATTTTTTGCTCGCTCGTAATGCCGTTGCACAGCGAGGCGATGAGCGTGTTGGGTCCCACGACGCGCTCCATAGTCTTGAGTGCTTGGTTGAGCCCCGTCGTCTTGACCGTGAGAATGACCAGATCGGCGGGCGTTGCCTCACTGGCGCGGACGGACTTGAGCGCGCAGGGCTTTCCGTTGACGGTGAGCGCATCGCCCACGTGGCGCTCGAAACGCGCGTCATCCATGACGTATTCGACGGCATCGTTGCCGAGGGTCTTGGCAATCATGCTGCCGTAGAGCAGGCCGACGCCGCCCTTGCCGATAAAGGCGACCTTGTTGATCTGCATGTGAATCATCTCCCCATATAAAAGGCGCCCGCATATGGGGCGCCTGATGGATTGTATGCCGCTGGGGCATGTGGCGTACACCGGAGGCTGAATTTAGAAGAACAAATGCATGGGAACTTATGCCGCGGGGCAGATGGCAAAAACGCGCGCGGGATATCCAACGCCATCGCGCACCTTGGGGAAGGTGCAGAAGATGACGGCGCCTGTGGCAGGAAGCTCGTCCAGATGGTCCATGACCTCGATCTGGTAACGGTCGACCGAGAGGATGTACTGCTCGCCGGGGTAGGGGTAGGCGTCCTCGCGTGTGGTCACGGATGCGGGGTCGGTGTCTGCCGGCTCGTGGCCGATAGCGCCGATGTTGCGCTCTTCTACAAGCCATTTGATGGCGTCGAGGTCCCAGCCGGGGTAGTGGGGCTGGCCGTCCTCGTCCTTGTTTTCGAGGTCGGCGAGCTTGGACCAGTCGGAGCGGAAGGCGACGAAAGCGTCCTCGGGAATGCGACCGTGCTCGCCCTCCCAAGCTTTGAGGTCATCGATAGTCAGGATAAAGTCGGGGTTTGCGGCGCACTCCTCGTGCTTATCGATCACGCAGAGCGGATGCATAAACTCGACGGGCTCGATCTCGCCGAGGGAGCGGCCGTCAACATGAAAGTGGCGCGGCGCATCGACGTGGGTGCCGTACTGCGAGGCGACCGAATACTGGAAGCAACGCATGGGCGCGAGCATATCTTCGGGCGTGCCGGGCAGGTAGTCGAAGAGCTTGGTGGACTCAAATGGCTTAAAGCCAAACCAGTGCGGGGTGTCGCACGAGAGCGTGTGGGTGAGGTCGATCCAGCGGTAATCGGTGCTTTTGAGCTGGGTGGCGAGGTTCCAAAGGTCGAGCGTGGGCATGGCTGGCTCCTTTCATCGGACTTTTTGCTGATGTTAAAGCGCTGCCATGACGACTCGATTTCTGTTGGGTTACGATACGTTCTCGATTGCGATTCCACGATGTTTCGGCCGCGTGACCATTGTGTTTCGCCTTGCCGGGGCGCTGATGGCGAAGGGAGGGGCCGTGCAATACCGCGTTGACCCCAAAAGTGGTAACCGAATATCCGCTCTGGGTCTGGGCTGCATGAGATTTCCTGGTGCGCCGGGACGTCCGGATGCGAAGACAGCCGATACTATCATTTCCCGTGCGGTGGAGCAGGGGATTAATTATCTGGATACCGCGTATCTCTATCCCGGTAACGAGGCGTGCGTGGGCGCCTCGCTTGAGCGCTTGGGGCTGCGTGACCGGGTGTTGCTGGCGACGAAGTTGCCGCACGCTTCGTGCAAGTGCGCGGATGATTTCGACCGCATCTTCGACGAGCAACTGCACCGTTTGCGGACTGACCATATCGACTACTACCTTATACACAACATCACCTCGCCCGCCCAGTGGGAACGTGTGGTGGCGTTGGGCATCGAGGACTGGATCGCGCGTCAAAAGGCGGCGGGGCGCATTCGCCAGATTGGTTTTTCGTATCACGGCAGCGCGGCGGATTTCCTGACGATGCTTGACGCATATGACTGGGATTTTTGCCAGATACAGTACAACTATGCCGGCGAGCGTTACCAAGCGGGAACGGCGGGGCTCATGGCCGCCGCCGAGCGAGGCCTCGCGGTGTTTGTGATGGAGCCGCTTTTGGGCGGACGCCTGGCGGGCAAGCTGCCGCCGCGGGCCCGCGCTGTGCTCGATAGCGCCCGTGACCCGCATTTGTGCACTCCTGCCGCTTGGGGGCTTTCGTGGGTGTGGAATCATCCTCAGGTGACGATGCTGCTTTCGGGTATGACCGATACCGCGCAGGTGGATGAGAACGCGGCGTTGGCCGATCGGGCCCTGCCGGATTCGATGACAGCTACTCAGCTCGATGCCATCGCGCACGTGCTGACGGAGTTTGAAAAATCGAATCGCGTGCCCTGCACGGGATGCGGCTATTGCATGCCGTGTCCTAAAGGCATCAATATTCCTGGGTGTTTTGCCGCCTACAACGCAAGCTATGCGCACAGCTGGTTTACGGGTCTATCGCAGTACTTTACGGCGAGTGCGGTGCGGACAAGCGAGCCCAAGTTGGTGAGCAATTGCGTCAAGTGCGGCAAATGCGCACGCCACTGCCCGCAGCACATCGATATTCCCGAGCGTCTCGACGATGTGCGCCGACGTTTCCAGCCTGGCCCCGTGACGGCGGCGCTTAAGGCCTTCGGCAAAACGCGCTCCTCATGACCCTTTTATAACTTGCGGTGGAATAGTTCCTGTTTGCGGCAGAATAAGGCATCAACAGGAACTATTCCACCGTAACTGATGAGGGGGAGCTGGGGATGCTGACGATTGGGTGTCACCTATCCACGACGAAGGGCTATCGGGCGATGGGGGAGACGGCGCTATCCATTGGCGCCAATACCTTTGCATTCTTTACGCGCAACCCGCGCGGCGGCAAGGCGAAAGACCTTGACATTGATGACGTGGCGGCCCTGCGCGAGCTTATGGAACAAAACGATTTTGGTCCCCTCGTGGCCCATGCTCCGTATACCTATAACCCCTGCTCGGCCAAAGAGCGGGCGCGCGAGTTTGCCCTGGAGGCCATGGCTGAGGATCTGCAGCGTCTGGAAGCGCTGCCCGGTAACTACTACAATTTCCATCCCGGTGCGCATGTGGGACAGGGCTCCGACGCCGGCATTCAGATGATCGTCGACACCCTGTGCCAGGTGATGTTTGAGGGCCAGCAGACGACGGTGCTGCTCGAGACCATGGCTGGCAAGGGCACCGAGGTGGGCCGCAGCTTTGAGGAACTGGCGATCATCATCGAGGGCGTTGCTGACAGGCGCCCCGAGCTGTCGGCCAAGCTGGGCGTTTGCCTGGACACCTGCCATGTAAATGACGCCGGCTATGATATCGTCCAAGATCTTGACGGTGTGCTCGACGAGTTCGATCGTGTGGTGGGTATCGAGCGCCTGCGCGCTGTGCATATCAATGATTCCAAGAATCCCCGCGGTGCCCATAAGGACCGGCATGAGTGCATCGGCAAGGGTTACCTCGGCAGCGAGGAACTTGGCGGTGGAATGCAAGTTATGCAGAATATTGTATCGAATAGCTGCCTGCGATCACTGCCATTCATTTTGGAAACGCCGAACGAACTTGCAGGTTATGCGGCTGAAATTAAACTATTAAGGTCATTGCAGCAGTAATGACTGTCATAAAGTGGAGTGTTCCATTCACGTTATGGGTTTGTTTCAATCAGTTTTCTAATTGCAGATTCTCTCACGCGGGTGCATAATAGCCCTCAGTTTTTGCAGGCCCCTGAATCACATGGGGCCATTGGAAGGAGACTGATTATGAAGCTGAAGAAGCTTGGCGCATTTGCCGCCACGGGCGCCATGGCGCTTGCCCTCGCACTGACGGGCTGCGGCTCGTCCAACGCCACCTCTGGTTCTGATGCCGGTTCCAGCAGCTCTGACGACGCTAAGGTCGAGAAGGTCGACGGCTCCAAGGAGTACGCGCTCGTCAAGGACGGTACGCTGACCGTCGGCACCTCTGCCGAGTACGCTCCGTTTGAGTACAAGGATGACAACGGCGATTATCAGGGCTTTGACCTTGAGCTCATCAAGGCTATCGGCGACAAGCTGGGCCTGGATGTCGAGTACGTCAACAACGACTTCGACACGCTCGTCCCCGGCGTCGCTTCGGGCACCAAGTATGACGTCTCCATTGCGGCTATCACCGACACGCCCGAGCGTGAGAAGGAAGTCGCTTTCTCCGATTCCTACTACATGGACGATCAGGCTATCGTGACCAAGGTCGACAACACCGACATCACGGCCGACAATTACAGCGAGAAGCTCAACAACGCCGACGCTACCATCATCGTCCAGTCTGGCTCGACCGCCGAGGCCTTTGCCCAGGAGAACTTCCCCAAGGCCAAGATCGTCCCCTACAAGGACGCTACCGAGTGCTTCAGCGCCCTGCAGTCCGATAAGGGCGATGCCGTAGTCACCAACCGCTCCGTTGCCAGCCAGCTGACCGCCGAGCAGTTCAACACCTGCCACACGGTTAAACAGATCAGCACCGGCGAGGAGTACGCCATTGCCATCAACCAGGGCAACACCAAGCTCAAGGACGACATCAACCAGGCCATCAAGGACCTGACCGACGACGGTACCGTTGACGCCCTCATGGCTAAGTACAACATCAAGTAAACAGATACTTGATTGCGTGTGGGCCCTTTCCGTTTAGCGGAGAGGGCCTTTGCGCTTCTCTCGACGGAGAGTGTTTCCGTCTCTATTTGCCGGCAACTTCTACGATAGGAGCCACCTTGTCTCGACTGAACAAAGGGGCCGCTGGGCAGCGTTCTTCACTACCCGCCTTGCTCCAAAAGCTAGCCTGCGTCATGGCCGTGGCGCTCGCGCTGGTGTGCGTGGGGGCATCTGCACCCTCGACTGCCCAAGCGCTTGAGACCGCAAAGATTACCGCCCGACCCAACACCGGTTCGGGCAGCGATGTGGTCGGCGGCACCGAGACACGTATTACTTGGGAAGTTCAGGCCGACGCCGACGAGGAGCTGAGCGGTCTTTCGCTGACGTTTGTCGACGGCACGACGTTTGGTACCGATGACACGCGATTGACGATGCTCTCGGGCGAGGACCTCATGGATCGCACACCCATGAAGCCCACGTGCACGGCTGATGGCCAGACGCTCAAGATCGACTTTGGCGAGACGGCGCCTGCCGGCGGCTTTTTCCGTGTCGAGGTGTACGGCGTGACCTTCCCCGTCGAAGGCGGCGACGAGGCCTTTAGCGGCACCTATACGCTCGCCGACGGTTCGACCAAGAAGATTTCCAAGATTCCTTCCGTCGAGATTAAGGGCGTGACGGCCTTCGATAACTTCCAGGCCGATCTTAAGGAACAGCCGTGGGTCGAGGCTTGGAATTCCAATATGTTCCTGCGCCTGTTCTTGAACCCGGTCATTTTGGTCCAGAGCCTGCCGGTCGTATTTAAGGGCTTCCTTATGTCGCTCTCGATCGTGCTTGTGGCGTTTCCGCTGGCAATCCCCTTTGGCTTTGCCTTGTCGCTCATGCGCATCTCCAAGTCGCGCATCCTGCGCTGTCTTGCCGGCATCTACGTGAATATCATCCGTGGTACGCCGGCGTTCCTGCAGATCTATATCGCGTTCTTTGGCCTGCCACTTGCCGGCGTCAAGGTGGACGACTACGTCTTGGGCGTTATCGTCATGGCCATGAACTCGTCTGCGTACCTGTGCGAGATCTTCCGTGCCGGTATTCAGTCGATTCCCAAGGGCCAAAACGAGGCTGCCCGCTCGCTGGGCATGAATGCCTTCCAGACGTTGCTCTACGTTATGATTCCGCAGACGTTCCGCAATGTCCTGCCTACGCTGACCAGCGAGTTTATCCTGCTTTACAAGGATACGTCGCTGCTCGCCGCCGTGGGCGTGGTCGAGATCGTCATGAACGCCCGCACCATCGTGGCGACGACGGGCTCCATCACGCCGTATGTGGTTGCCGCCCTGTTCTATCTGGTCATTACCCTGCCGCTTGCGCGCTTGGTGAGCGGTCTTGAGGCGAGACTTCTGGGGACGGCCGAAACCAAAAAGAAGCGTCCCACCAAGAGCGCCGGACAGGTTGTCGCGACACCCGCCGATCATATTGCAGGTCTGTAAGGAGGTTCTATTATGAGCGAAACCAATAACTCGAACGAGGTCGTCGTCAGCATCAAGAATCTCCAGAAGGCCTTTGGCGATAACGTGGTCCTGCGCGACATCGATCTGGATGTGCACAAGGGTGAGGTCGTCGTGGTCCTGGGCCCCTCGGGCTCGGGCAAGTCGACGATGCTTCGCTGCATTAACCGTCTTGAGGAGCCCACGAGCGGCTCGATTGTCGTTGAGGGCGTGGATGTGTGCGCCAAGGGCGTCGACCTCAATAAGGTGCGTACGCACTTGGGCATGGTGTTTCAGCAGTTCAATCTGTTCCCGCACCTGTCGGTCAAAAAGAACGTCATGCTTGCGCAACAAAAGGTGCTCAAGCGCAGCAAGGAAGAGGCCGAGAAGATTGCCGTCGAGGAGCTGACCAAGGTCGGTCTGGCCGAGCGCATCGATTTTATGCCGAGCCAGCTTTCGGGCGGTCAACAGCAGCGCGTGGCCATCGCCCGCGCCCTGTCGATGAACCCGCACGTGATGCTCTTTGATGAGGCCACGTCGGCGCTCGACCCCGAGCTTGTCCGCGACGTTCTGGGTGTCATGCGCGATCTTGCGCGTGACGGCATGACGATGATCGTGGTGACGCACGAGATGGGCTTTGCCCGCGACGTCGCCGACCGCGTCGTCTTTATGGACGGCGGCGTTATCGTGGAGGAGGGCACGCCGAGCGAGGTCTTCGACCATCCCAAGAGCGAGCGCACCAAGGCGTTTTTGGGCAACATCTCGTAGCTGCTTTATGTGGCTGACATAGCAGATAACGGGGCTGGATTTGGATCCAGCCCCGTTTTTGTTGGGATGCGCATGTGTTTTGGTGCAGAGCCGCGTATGGGCGGAGCTTATCGCCGTTAGGCGAGCTCGGCTCCAAGGGCGCGACAGGCGGCCTCTGCCTCATCGTCGGGGGCGTCATAACAGATGACGGAATCGACGACGTGGACGCCGGCCTCGTCGGCGTCCGCCTTCCAGTTGTCCATCCATTCGCCCTCGGCCCAAGAATAGGAGCCAAAGAGGACGACCTTCTTGTCGCCGAGGGTCTCCTTGACTTCGTCCCACATCGGCTGGAACTCATCGTACTCGAGCTCCTCGGAGCCCATGGCGGGGCAGCCGAAAGCGAGGGCGTCATAGCCGCCGGCTTATTTTTTGGATTCCGGCGTATTGTCGCATCGACGCATGGCAAATGCTGTTGCGGCGATGGGGCGGGCAGAAAGAAGGTCAAGAGGGTCGCGGTCGCGGACACCGATGTGTCTCACTACCCCTATAGCGATGAGCTGCTTATTGGCGGTATGAGCTGCGGCGGCTGCGCGCAAAATGTGACGAACGCCCTCAACGCTCTCGATGGCATTTGGGCCACAGTGACGTATACAGACCACGCGACACGCGTACGCTCTAAGCGCCCGGTCGATCGCGACACACTCGAGACGGCAGTGAGGGGCGCGGGCTATTACGTTATGAAAATGTAGGCGTTGCCCACTCCGGTGGATACCGGCCTCCTGCCCATTATGACTATCGGCAACCAAAAAGTTTCGCAAAAAATAACCTTTAGATGCGGCAAAAGTGGAGTTCGGTGAAGATTTGCGCGGAATACACTACCAATTGAGCATCCATTAACCCGTCCAAAAATTACGATGTATAATTTTACCACTAATTATTACTGTGCTCAGATTGCAATTAACCGTGGACAGAAATGAAGAATGCTAAAGCTGGGCTTTAGGACAGGGGAGGCTATAGCCTTATGAGACGAGTGGGAGCACTTGGCTTGGTGGCAGCGCTTGCCGCTATCTTGGTATCGCCGTTGCCGGCGCATGCCGAAGACGCTTCGGGTGCCGTTACCTACAATGCGGGAAATGGGTACTCCTTTGAGAAACTCTCGCATCCTACGGTAGGAACGTCGCAGCCGGATGGCATCGTCGACTACCAGGGTGACGGTGTCGTTGCCGTCCCGGGTACCGACGGTAACACGGCCAATAACGAAGGCGATCGCGGCCAGAGCTACGCTTGGGCGGCTGCGAGCTATGGTGACTGGCTTTATGTGGGCACCTGCTATGCGGCGATGGGCAACACGCTTACGCTCATGAACAGCTCGCTGGGCGATTCCTTTGATGCCGAGACCATGCGCCTGACGCTGGAGGCCATGTTTAACGGCACCTTCTTCTATGGACAGCAGAAGGAGGACGGCACGGCCGACAAGGACAGTCGCGGCATCTTGGTCAAGATCAACACCAAGACCGGTGAGACCAAGCTGCTACTCTCTGAATCGCTCAACGGCGTCGCTCCTTTGTTCCGCAACGCCGTGAGCTATAAGGGCAAGCTCTATTTCTGCGGCAGCGTCGTGACCAAGGGCGGCAAGGGCGGCCTGCCTGCTGTATACGAGATCGATCCCAAGACGGATGAGTACAAAGTTGTCTATCAGGGCCTTTCGAGCATGCAGGATTACGGTGCCGCCTACAAGCAGGGCATTTCTACCGGTATCCGCGGCATGTGCGTCCATGATGGCCAGCTCGTCATCAGCAATGTGGGTAAAGACGCGGCCGGTAAGTTTGTGTCGACAATCCTGACGTCGTCTGACCCCTCGAAGGGCCAGGGCAGCTTCACCGAGATCGCCAACTCGAACACGCTGTTTGGCTATCCGGCGATTCGCTATCAGGACAGCATCTACGGCGGCGCCATTTGGGATATGGTCTCGTACAATGGCCATCTCTATGCGACCATCTGCACCGGCACGCCCGAGAATGCTCCCGATGATAATTCCATGCGGTCGTTTGCCATGGTTCGTGGCGACAAGAACGCCGACGGCAGCTATACGTGGACTCCGATTGTCGGCGACCAGGAGACGGACGATGCGAGGTACTGCTTTGGCATCGATCCTGCCCGCACCCGTTCTGGTGCCGCCAACCTCATCGTCTACAACGATTACCTCTATATCGGTGAATATAACGACGAGGAGATTGCTCTCGAGCGCATCCTGTTCAACAAATCCAACGCCGAAGAGGGCGGCAAGAGCAGCATGGGCGGTGTTGACTGCTCGTTTGTGAATGCCAATCTTGAGCAGTCGGTCAGCATCTATCGCATGGACAAGGACGAGAACATGGAGCTCGTCGTTGGCGATCCCACCGACATGTTCCCCGAGGGCGGTATCTCCGGCCTGGCTTCGGGCTTTGGCCGAAACGAGAACCAGTACATTTGGCGCATGCAGAAGTTCGACGGCAAGCTGTATATCGGTACCTTTGATACCGCGAGTCTGCTTGAGCCGATCGGCCAGTTCTCCAACGGCGACATTATCGATATGACGCCCGAGGAGTGGGACTCTCAGGTTCAGCGCCTTAGGGACCTGCTCGATCACCTGCTCGACAAGAAATCGTCCGATGCCCCCATCGTTCCTGTGGACACGCTTACGGACGATGATTCGAACGAAGCCGCCGATGTTGATGATTCGAAGGAAGCTGCCGATGTCGATGACGAGAAGACTGAGGTTGCTAAGGGCTTTGGCGATCTGAGCGATGCGTTGGATGGGGCCGCGGGCGACCTTTGCAATCAGGCCGCGACGATGTCCCAGGACTTTGAGGACGACGCCGCTTATGTTCAGAAGATCGATAGCGAGATCGCGTACTTCAAGTCCTTTGCCGACCAGTATCAGGACATGCTCGATAGCTATGAGAGCCTGAAGCAGCAGTACGAGGATGCCTATGGCACCGAGCTGCCGGGCGATATTCAGGATGCGCTCGACAAGCTGCTGAGCAAGGAGAACCTCAAGAAGCTGCAGAGTGTCCTTACGTGCATGTACTACCTGCGCAATGCCGAGCGCGGCTTTGATATGTATGTGACCGAGGACGGCGTGAACTTTACGACGTTGACGACCAACGGCTTTAACGATCCGTATAACCATGGCCTGCGCACCTTTGCGGTGACCAACCAGGGTCTGTGTCTTGGTACCGCCAACCCGTTCTATGGTTGCCAGGTCTGGATTCAGCGCAAGGAGAATTCGGAGAGTCCGGTTGAGCCCGGTACCCCGGACCCGACGGAGCCCACGGATCCCTCGCAGCCGGGCGGCGGCGATCAGCCTGGCGGCAGCCAGACGGGCGGCAACGGCCAGTCGAGCAGCACCACGACCACCGTCGCGACGACCACCAAGAAGGCTCCGAAGGACGGCTCGCTGCCCCATGCCGGCGACTCGACCTTCACGCTGGTCTTGGGGCTGCTGGTTGCGGCTGCCGCAGTGCTTGGCGTCGCCCTCGTCCTGCGCAAGCGCTCTCGCTGCTAGGCTCGGCCGCGCAGCTCGATGTCTTGGATATCGTCGAAGCCGATGGCGATGTCTCGGAGTTTGAGCAGCTTGAACGCGGGGAGCACTTCGTCGAGAATGCCGGTGCGGCTACGATAGCCGTATGTATCGTAATAAGTGACGCGCACCAAGTCGCCGCGTTTGAGGCCCTCGAGCTTTTTTGAAAGTTCGAGGGCTTTTTCTTCCGTGAGTTCGCATTTGGGCTCAACAGAGATCTCTTGTTTGCGCACGAGCTCATAGTATCCCGTGAGGGCGGCAAAGGGCATAAACTGCGCGGCACGGTTGGCGCGAACGGCACCGTTGGCGGTGAGCCTGGGGTCGGCGGCGCGACGCCTTCCATCGGGGTCCGCCAGGCGTTCAAAAGGTGTCGGTGGCCGCATCGGCTGTTGTTGGGCCTTAGGCACGATGTCCTCCTATCTGATCGTTGCGTTCGCGTGCGGTGGCGCCGGCGGTAAAGCTTAATCCCTTGACCAGGGCGTTCTTGCCGTACTTGCCCTTCACGGCCAGAACGGCGCGGGCCAGGTCACGCTCGCGTTCATCGGCCTTAACATCGCTAAACAGATCGATGGTGGCAAATTCCTCGGGCATGAGGTTGCCAAAGCCCAAATTGATGCGCTTGACCGGTCGTTTGGGATCGACGGTCTGCGCCCAGAGCTCATCGAAATGGCCCATGATCTTCTTAAACGAATTGGTGCGCTCGGGCAGCTTGCGCGAAGCGTTAGAGTGCGCAAAGAGCGCGGCATAGCCGCCACGCGGTTTGCCGCCATGCTCTCCCACAAAGATGCCGTCGATTGCCTGTGCCTCGCGCACCAGACGGCGCCGTTCGTCATCGCGCTGGACGGGCTTGGGTGCACGGGGTGTGAGCTCGGGGCCGGCGGTTGCGGCGGGTTCGATGCTCGACGTGCTCGAACGCAAATGTCCGCATCCGTCTACATATTGCGCTGTGCCGCTGGCGTCGAGGCGGCGTATGTCGGCGCGCTCGCTCGCGTAACCCACAAAGAGCGAGATGCTGTCGCAGACCGCGTGCTTATCGACCAAGTCCAGTACGGCGGCATCGACCATCTCGCGCAAGATGGTGTAGGCCTGCTCGTAGGCATAACCCTTCGAGAGCACTTGTCCTGTGGTGGTTGAAGTTGCCTGTGGGCGATAGGCCTGAATATCGGCGATAGTTGTCGGCTCGCGCCCAAAGGCGTGGTCGATGAGATACTCGGCATTGACGCCGAGTTCGTCGTAAAGCAGATTTTCGTCGAGCGCGGCGACACCCATCAGATCGTATACCCCGTACTTTTCGAGGCGGGCTGCCACGCCGGGGCCGATACCCCAGATATCGGTGATGGGGCGATGGGGCCAGATCTCCTTGCGAAAGGTTTCGTCGTCGAGTATACCGATGCGGCTGGGTACGTGCTTAGCGGTAATGTCGAGCGCCACCTTGGCCTGGAATAGGTTGGGGCCGATGCCGACTGTCGCCGTGATGCCGGTGCGCGCGAGGACCTCATCGCGCAGCATGCAGGCAAAGCTTTTGGCATTGGTATGGTAGAGCTCTAGATAGGGTGTCACGTCGATAAAGCACTCGTCAATTGAGTAGACGTGAACGTCTTGCGGACTGACGTATTCCAGGTAGATACCGTAGATCTGCGCCGACACCTCCATGTAGTGCTGCATGCGCGGTGCGGCCTTGATGTAGTCGATTCCGTCGGGAATCTCGAACAGGCGGCAGCGGTTGTGTATCCCGAGGTCCTTCATGGCCTGGGTAATGGCGAGGCAGATGGTCGTACGCCCGCGTGATTCGTCGGCAACGACCAGGTGGGTGGTGAGCGGATCGAGCCCGCGGTCAACGCACTCGACGCTGGCGTAAAACGTCTTGAGGTCGATGCAGATATAGGTGTGACGCCCGTGCCCCACGCGTCCTCCCATCAAACACATGTTCTTATCGAATACATGTTCGATAATACCCGCTCGTCCGGACATCGTCAAAACCTGCCAAAAAGGGACAGGTTTATTTTGGTAGGTAAAACGCTTGACCGACCAAAACAAACCTGTCCCTTTTTGGCAGGTATGGTCGGGCGGTTGCATCGGGTTTTAACGCAGCTCTAAAGAGCGCGAAACAGCTCGGAAAACCTCGCTTCGTAGCATGAGCCTAGCGATCGATACCACCATAAAGCACGGAAGGGTTGTGGGGATAATGGTCAACTATGGGTTTGGTATGCCGACGCGCCTTGTTGCGGATGGAGACGTGGCTCGCTGGTGTGGACGATTGGTCGCTCACTACGGCGGCACCAAGGCGCTGGTGGTGCTGGGTGGCGACAAACATACGCGCGATGAGCTTGTCTCGGCGGCGCTCGGCTCGCTTGACCGAGCTCTGCTCGAGCGCGTGCTTTTTCGTTGCGGCTCGGTTGAGGGCGACGGGGGAGACGAGCTGATCGACGAAGCTGTGGCCCTGGCGACCGACGAAGGCGTGGACTTTGTCCTGGCGATCGGCGATGCCGATACTGCCGGCTTTGCGCGCGAACTCGCGCGTCGCATGGCGGCGCTCGATGCCGGCGAAGACGGTTTTGTCCCTTATGGATGCATTGTCTCGGAGGGCAAAGTGCCTGCCGTCGTGGGGGCCGGTGAGGTTCCCGTTTTTGCCATCATCGCGCCCGAACTGCTTGAGGGCATTGGGTCTCCTCTGCGTGAGTTGCTCGGCAGCGTGTGCGCCGCGGCGTAGGAGGGCGTTATGCCGTATGTTCAGCTTGCTGTTGCTATAGCTTGCGAAATCGGTGCATCGTCGGCGCTCAAGGCCACGCACGGCTTTACCGTGCTGGCGCCCAGCGTGGCGACAATCGCGCTGTACGGCCTGAGCTTCTATCTATTTTCTCTCGTTCTCAACGTGCTCGATCTTGCGAGCGCCTATGCCACGTGGTGCGCTGCGGGTATCATCGCCACCTCGGTCATCTCAGCGCTCGTCTTTGGCGACCATCTGAATCCGATGATGCTTTTGGGGCTTGCCTTGTGTGTTGCGGGCGTGGTGATCGTGAACCTCGCGAGCGCGTCGTAGCTCGCCGGGCAGCGCCTTCTCTACAGCAATTAAAGAACGCCGGTCGTGCGGATGGACTTCCGCGTGACCGGCGTTTCTTTTGTATTACGAACATATTGCCAGCTTGCAACCTATGTTGCGCGTGCGTAAACGCTCGGCGTCGCCCATGTTTCAAAACACTCCGTTAATAAAACAGGCGGTTTTGGCACGCATAATCCCCAACAACGAACGCGCACCGGCGCGCTCACCGCCACCGAAGAGGGGAGAAAACCATGAAGGAACTGGTACTCATCATTCGCCCGGAGATGCTCGAGAGCCTGAAGGCCATTCTTGACGAGGTGCACTGCGGCGGTATGACCGTTTCATCCGTTATGGGCTGCGGCACGCAGAAGGGCGCCTCGACCGATGGCGTCAACGAGATCCGCGGCTTCAAGATTAACATCAACCTGCTGCCCAAGATTCAGGCGAGCGTGGTCGTGCGCGACCAGGATGTCGAGACCATCATCTCGGCCGTTCGCGAGCGTATGGCCGACGGCCGCGTGGGTGACGGCAAGATCTTTATCCGCGATATTGCCGATGCCGTGCGTATCCGTACCGGCGAGCGTGGCAACGCCGCTCTGTAGGTAAACGGATCGAGAGAAGGCGATTGCCATGCCCGGTACCCAACCGCTCGTCCAGATTAAGAACATCAACAAGTTCTACGGCGAGAACCACGTGGTCAAAGACCTGTCCATCGATGTGCAGGAGGGCGAGTTCCTGACGATTCTGGGCTCGTCCGGCTCGGGCAAGTCGACGACGCTGCGCATGGTCGCCGGCTTTGAGCAGCCCACTACGGGCGAGATTTTGCTCGCCGGCACCAACGTGGCCGATAAGGAACCTTTCGAGCGCGACGTGAATACCGTGTTCCAGAGCTACGCACTGTTTCCGCACATGACCATCTTTGACAACGTTGCCTACGGCCTCAAGATGAAGAGGGTCTCCAAGGACGAAATCCGCGAACGTGTAATGGAGATGCTCGATCTGGTGCAGCTCGGCGGCTTTGAGGGCCGCAAACCCGACCAGCTGTCGGGTGGCCAAAAGCAGCGCGTCGCTATCGCCCGTGCCCTGGTCAACCGACCCAAGATCTTGCTGCTCGACGAGCCGCTGGGTGCGCTCGATCTCAAGCTGCGCAAGCAGATGCAGCTCGAGCTCAAGCGCCTCCAGCGCAAGCTTAACATCACGTTCCTTTACGTGACGCACGACCAGGAAGAGGCGCTCACCATGAGCGACCGTATCGCGATCATGCACGATGGCGTGCTGGAGCAAATCGGTACGCCCAAGGAGATTTACGAGGCACCTGCCAGCAAGTTCGTTGCTACGTTCATTGGCGAGACCAACCTGTTTGAGGGTATGGTCTCGGCCGATACGCCCGATGGGCTCGAAATTTCGCTCGAGTCCGGTACGATTCGCTCCGATGCCAAGGGCTTTCACTTTGGCGAGCTCGTGGCCGTGTCGGTGCGTCCGGAGCGCATGCAGTTTGCTCTCGAGCCGCGCGACGGATTCTCGCTTATGGGCACGGTGCGCGAGCAGGTGTACGTGGGTTCCATGGTCAAGGCGATTGTGGTGCTGCCCGATGGCCAAGAGGTGCGCCTGGAGCGCCTGGCCGGTGATGAGCTGCCCGAGAACGGTCCGGTCTATCTGTACTGGGATCCGGCGGATGCTCGCACCATCAAGACGCTTGACCAGGTCTTTTTCTCGGCACTCGAGAATGCCGAGATGCGTTAGGGGGCGACAGCTATGTCCGATACCGCAACTATGGCGGCGACCGTTGCCGCCACCGAGCACGACGTCGAGGCCGCCCGTATCGAGCGCCATCGTCGTTTTCGCTCCAACACGCTGCCGGCGCTGGTAACCGTGGGCCCCGTCACCTTGTGGCTGCTCGCGTTTATCGCGGTGCCGCTGCTCTACATCCTGATCATGGGCTTTTGCTCTACCGACCAGTACTACAACGTGGTCTATAGCTTTACGCTCGATAACTTCCAAGCCATGCTGGACCCCGAGTATCTCAAGATCTATGGACAGTCCATCCTGATCGCGGCCATCTCCACTGCCATCTGCCTGGTTTTGGCTTATCCGTTTAGCTATCTGATCAGCCGTACGTTTAAGTCTCAAAAGACGTTGCTGTACATGATGATCATCATCCCGTTTTGGACGAACTCGTTGGTGCGCATCTACGGCTGGCGAACGTTTCTTTCGGCGACCGGCCAGCTCAATACGTTCTTGATGGCAATCGGTGCGACGAGCGAGCCCATTCAGTTTCTGTACAACCAGGCCTGCACGGTCTTTGGCATGGCATACGACATGTTCCCGTTTATGGTGCTGCCGCTCTATGCCGCCATCGAAAAGCTCGACGAGTCGCAGATCGAGGCGAGTTTTGATCTGGGTGCCAACATGCTGACCACGATCTTTAAGGTCGTGATTCCGCAGACTATGAGCGGCATCTTCTCGGGCTGCATCATGGTGTTCATCCCCAGCCTGGGCGCGTTTTATATCTCGGACATCCTGGGCGGCGGCAACGCCGATGTTATCGGCAACCTGATTCAACGCCAGTTCCAAAGCGCCAACGACTGGCCTTTAGGAGCCGCGCTCTCGATTCTGCTCATCGCTATTACGCTGCTGCTGGTCAAGATCTACCAAAAGGCCGGCGGCGATATGGAAAGCCTGGGGGTGTAGACCATGGCAATCAAGCGTCAAACCAAGCATAAGTTGAGCCGTGGGACGGGCATCGTCTTTTGCGCCCTGATCTATGCAATCCTGTTTTTGCCCATTGTGATTGTGGTTGCCAACTCGTTTAACGGCAATACCGAGAAGCCCTATCTGAGCTGGGGTGGCTTTAGCCTGCGCTGGTACGTGCATCTGTTCCAGAACGGTCCGCTGCTGACAAGCTTTGGCAACACCATGCTGCTCGCTATCACCACGACGGTGCTGGCGACGGCGCTGGGCACGTTGGGCGCCGTGGGCCTGTACCGCTATAAGTTTCCCGGTCGCAACCTGATCGACAGCTTGCTGTACATTCCGGTCGTTATCCCCGAGATCGTCATGGGCATCTCGTTGCTGCTGGTCTACGTAAAGGTTGGCGTGCCCCGCGGCATGGTGGGCCTGATCATCGCGCACGTCACATTCTGCGTGAGCTTTGTGATCTTTAACGTCCGCGCCCGTCTGGATGGTTACGACCCATCGCTCGAGGAAGCGTCCATGGACTTGGGCGCCAACCGCCTGGTCACGTTCTTTAAGGTGACGCTTCCCATGCTGGCTCCGGGTATTGCTGGCGGCGCGCTGCTCTCCTTTACGCTCTCGATCGACGACGTCGTGGTGTCCTACTTTGTCTACGGCCAGGACCTGACCTTCCCGCTCAAGGTGATGCAATCCATCAAGGGCGGCGTGGTGCCCGATGTGAACGCGCTGTCCACGCTGATCTTGTTGGGAACGGTGCTTGTCGTCGTGATAACTCAAAGCGGGCTGATCGACAAGTGGCGTGAGCGTCGTACCGCAGCCAAGCTGAGCCAGGAAAGGGGGCGCTAGGACATGAGTGACTTCGATGTGATGGAGGCTTTCCATAGGCAGCAAATCTCGCGCCGTCAGTTTTTGCGCGGCGCGCTGGGCCTGGCTGCCGCTGGACTTGCGGCCGGCGCTGCGGGTGGCCTGACGGGATGCGGTAAATCCGACAGCCCCAACGAGCTCAACATTTTCATTTGGACCGAGTATGTGCCCGATTCGGTGCTCGAGGGTTTTGAGAAGGAGACGGGCATCCATATCAACCAATATCTGTACTCGTCCAACGAGGATATGCTGGCCAAGGTGAGGACCGAAAACGAGGGCACCTACGATATCCTGCAGCCCACGGACTACATGGTCAAAAGCCTCATTGCTCAAGAGCTGCTGGAACCGCTCGATCTTTCGGTGCTCACCAACAAGGGCAATATCGGCAAGCAATATATGGACCAGGAATTCGACCCCGGCAATAAGTATTCGATTCCCTTTATGGGCAGCTGCACCGCAATTGCGTACAACGAGGACGAGGTCGATAAGCCAGAGAGCTTTAACGATATGCTCGATGAGAAATTCCGCAGCAATATCGTGACGCTCAACGACTTTCGTGAGGTGCTCGCCGTTGCCGGCATGACGGTGGGACTTACTGGTAACGAGGAAGACGACGAGAGTATCGCCAAGATTGCCGAGCAAGCGGCTAAGTTCAAACCGAACTTTAAACTGTACGACTCCGACAGCCCCCGCAATGCGCTGGTGTCGGGCGACTGCATCGCCGGCATTATCTGGACGGCAGAGATTGCCCTGGCGCAGCGCGATAACCCGGCGATTCAGGTGGCGTTTCCCAGCGAGGGTTGCGGCATCGGTACCGATAACTGGTGTATCCCCAAGGGAGCCAAGCACTACGACAACGCGTTGGCTTTTATCAACTACATGCTGCGCCCCGAGGTGGCCAAGGTGGTCTCGGAGGATTACCCCTATGTGCAGCCCAACACCGAGGCCATCAAGCTGCTCGACGAGGATTTCCAAAACAATCCGGTCGAGAACGTGCCTTCCGACGTGTTTAAGCATGGTCGCCGCACCGAGGCGCTACCGCCCAAGGTGCTGCGTAAATACGACAAGATCTGGACGAATCTGAAAGGATAGATCGATATGAGTAACTCGACCGAAATCGATTTTAGATTTCTTTCGGAGCCCGATATCATCAAGGCGGGCGCGACCGATATGGCGCACTGCATCGATGTGATGGAAGACCAGTTTAAGCTGCTGAGTCTGGGCGATTACCGCATGAGCGGCAAGAACAAGAACAGCCACGGTGCGTTTATGGACTTCCCAGAGTACTCGCCGTTTCCCAACATGCCCGTCGCCGGACCCGACCGCCGCTTTATGGCCATGTGCTCCTACCTGGGCGGCAGCTACAACATGTGCGGCCTTAAGTGGTATGGCTCCAATGTCGACAATCGCGAGAAGGGCCTGCCGCGCTCGATTCTGACGCTTATGCTCAACGATCCCGATACGGGTGCGCCGCTGGCCCTGATGAGCGCAAACCTTATCAGCAGCTATCGTACGGCCGCCGTGCCTGCCGTAGGTGCGCGCTATCTTGCACGTAAGGACGTGCGCACGGTGGGCATTATCGGCCCGGGCGTGATGAACAAGACCACGCTGCGCTCTTTTTTGATGGAGCGTCCCGATATCGAGACGGTCAAGGTTAAGGGCCGTGGGCGCCGTTCGCTGGAGTCTTACGTGGACTACGTGCATCAGAACTTCCCGAGCATTAAAAACGTGCAGATCGTCGAAACCGAGGAGGAAGCCATCCGCGACAGCGACCTGGTGAGTGTCGCTACCAACGAGAACGGTGGAATCGAGACATACCCGCGCGTGAAGCGTGAGTGGGTCAAGCCCGGCGCGCTCATCTGTGCCCCGAGCGACCTGTATGCCGACCGTGAACCGTTTATCGAGGGCGAATGGAAGTGCGTGACCGACCTGTATCCCATGTACGAGGACTGGCGCGACGAGATTGGTCGCTTTGATGTGTGCGGTACACTCGGCAACGAGTGGGTCGATATGGTCGACTACGGTATGCTACCGCGCGAGCGCGTAGTGGACCTGGGCGACATCGTGCGCGGCGTCGACCCCGGTCGCACGAGCGAGGACGACATCTACTTCTTTAGCATCGGCGGCATTAACACCGAGGACGTGAGCTGGGGCACTACGATCTACCGCAAGGCCGTCGAGATGGGGTTGGGCCAGGAGCTCAAGCTTTGGGATACGCCGGCGCTGGCGTAAATTGCCATGCGATATATGCGCCACGATGGCGTCGTCGAAGAGGCAAAGGGATTGTCCCCCTTGCCTTTTTTATTGCAGCTCCCTTTGTTTCGGTTTGAATGGTAATCGACCGGAAACTGCTCGTTAACAGGGCAAATCGTAGGATAGGCGCTGTTGGTAACCGATGAACGAGAGGGGTTTGGTGGTGCCATGTCCAGGATTGTCGAACATCCCATTTTGGGCGCTCCCAGCAAGGGGAGTCGAGTCGTTTTCACCTACGACGGCGTTGAGATGGAGGGATACGAGGGCGAACCGATTGCCATGGCGCTCAAGGCCGCAGGCGTCGAGGTCCATCGCTTTACCGCCAAGCGTCACGAGCCGCGAGGCATCTTTTGCGCGATCGGACGTTGTACCGACTGCGTCATGGTCGTGGACGGTAAGCCCAACGTGCGCACATGCATGACGCCGCTTGCCGCTGGTATGGACGTGCGTACGCAAGATGGCGTGGCCCCGCTCGATTTGGATGGCCCGCGCGCCGAGGCCTTGGTTGCCGAGGCGGCCGCAAGCCCTGCTGCCGTAAGGGAGGATGAGTAGTATGGAACGCCATGATCTGGTTGTGGTCGGCGCCGGCCCCAGCGGTCTTTCCGCTGCCATCGAGGCTGCCAAGCGCGGGCTCGACGTCGTCGTGTTTGACGAGAACGCTCGCCCTGGCGGTCAGCTGTTCAAGCAGATTCACAAGTTCTTTGGTTCCAAGGAGCATCGCGCCAAGGTTCGCGGTTTTCGCATTGGCGATGAGCTGCTTGCCGAGGCGGATACGGCGGGCGTCACCGTGGTGCTCGATGCAACGGTGATCGGCCTGTACGAGGGCCGCGAGGTCGTGGTGCGTGTTGGGGATGTCGTGCGCCATGTGAAGGGCGACGCTGTCCTGGTCGCAACGGGTGCGGCCGAAAACACGCTCAACTTTCCCGGCTGGACGCTGCCCGGCGTGATTGGTGCCGGCGCCGCGCAGACTATGATGAACCTGCATGGCGTGAAGCCGGGCGACCGTGTGCTTATGGTCGGCTCGGGCAACGTTGGCCTGGTCGTCTCGTTCCAGCTGCTGCAGGCGGGCTGCGACGTGGTCGCGCTGGTTGATGCGGCACCGCGAGTGGGCGGATACGGCGTGCATGCGGCCAAGGTCGCCCGCTGCGGCGTACCGTTTTATCTGTCGCACACCGTGGTGGCCGCCGAGGGCGAAGATCGCGTGACCGGCGTCACGATTGGCGAGGTCGATGCGCATTGGCAAGTTGTGCCCGGAACCGAGAAACATTTTGATGTGGACACAATCTGCGTTGCCGTCGGTCTTTCTCCCATGAGCCAGCTGCTCTCGATGGCGGGCTGTGACATGGTCGATGATCCCAAGCGCGGCGGCTATGTGCCGGTGTGTGACGAGAGGGGCGCGACGAGCGTGCCCGGCGTGTACGTGTCGGGTGATGTCGCGGGCATCGAGGAGGCAAGCTCCGCCATGATCGAGGGCCGTATCTCGGGTGTGGCGATTGCCGAATACCTGGGTTACACCGATGCGGCGGATGCGGACGAGTCCGAGGATAAGCTCGAGGCCTCGCTCGACACCTTGCGTCAGGGCATGTTTGCGCCCAAGAACCGCGGCAAAAAGATCGAGGTTACCGAGGAAGGGTGCCCGGTCTCGCAGCATCTGCTGCGCCATGGCTATCTTTCCGACGACGAGCTCGATAACTACCCCGGTGTGACCCACGACGCGGGCGTTCACCCCGTGATCGAGTGCACGCAGAACATTCCCTGCAACCCATGCCAAGATGCCTGCAAAAAGGGCTGCATCTCCATTGGCGAGCACATTACGTCGCTGCCAATCGTGATCGAGGATTCCCATTGCATTGACTGCGGCATGTGCGTGGCGAGCTGCCCTGGTCAGTCGATCTTTTTGGTCAACGAGGATTGCGGCGACGGTACCGCGACGGTCACCTTGCCCTACGAGTTCTATCCGTTGCCTCAGGTGGGCGATTGCGGCCGCGCTTTGAGTCGCTCGGGCGAGCCGGTGTGCGATGCCCAAGTGGTGCGCGTGCGCAGCGTCAAGGCGTTCGACAAGACGGCGCTCGTGACCATGAGCGTGCCCAAGGAGTTTGCCATGACAGCGCGCATGTTCAAGCCCGTCGAGGATACCGAGGAGGTGGCCTGCCATGAGTGAGGCCGTGAACTTTTACAAGGAGCCGGGCGAGCCGCTCGACCGTGCGGCGATTGACCTGGGCCCGTATGTGCCTGCGCCCGATGACGGCGTGCTCGTCTGCCGTTGCGAAGAGGTGACGAAGGGCGATATCCGTCGTGCCATTCATGACGGCATGTACACCATGACCGAGATTCGTCGCTACCTGCGTCAGGGCATGGGGCTGTGCCAGGGGCAGAGCTGCACCAAGCTCGTGCGTCGCATTATGGCCACGGAGCTTGCCGGCACGCCGGCCGTGGCGCTGCTGGAACCCGAAACCTCGCGAGCGCCCATGCGCCCGATCGAGATGAGCGTGCTCGGCAACGGCGAAGAGGGGAGGGCGTAGCCATGGCGCGAACTTATGCAGATATCACCGATGCCGCCTGCGACGTCGTCATTATCGGTGCCGGCGTGATTGGATGCGCGGCGGCGTACAACCTGGCCAAGAAGGGCCGTAGCGTCACGGTGCTTGACCGTGAGCCCAATGTGGGCGAAGGCGCAAGCTCGCGCAACGGCGGTGGCGTTCGCCAGAGCGGCCGAGATGCGCGCGAGCTGCCGCTGGCCATGTATGCCGTCGAGAACATCTGGCCCACGCTGTCCGACGAGTTGGGCGCCGATGTCGAGTACGTCAAGCGCGGTAATCTGCGCCTGGGCAAGACCGAGGAACACCTGCAGACGCTCCGTAAACTGGCGAGTATGTCGCAGGGCCTGGGGCTCGACATGAAGATGATCGGTCCGGACGAAGTCCGTGAGATCAACCCGTACCTGTCCGATCAGGTGATTGGCGCCTCGTGGTGCCCTACGGACGGACATGCTAATCCCATGCGCACCACGCTCGCGTATTATCGCGCGGCAAAGGCGCTCGGCGTGCGTTTTGTGACGGGTGTCGAGGTCAAGCGCCTGCGCAAGGTGCGTGGTCGCATCTCCAGCGTCGAGTGCAACATCGGCACCTTTACGGCTAACGACGTGCTGCTGGCAGCGGGTC
Source organism: Collinsella sp. LCP19S3_D3 (assembly GCF_052121455.1). NCBI lineage: Bacteria > Bacillati > Actinomycetota > Coriobacteriia > Coriobacteriales > Coriobacteriaceae > Collinsella > Collinsella sp. LCP19S3_D3. The sequence continues at coordinate 87,695 of NZ_JBQKEF010000001.1, forward strand.
TAGGCAGCCGCGGTATCGCCGAGAGCGTGGGCATCGATATCCCCATGACGGGATCGCTCATCGAGTGCTTGGTTACCGAGGCTGAGCCTACGATGTTCCCGCAGATGCTCGGCGTTGCCACGGGTGACTTTTATGGCCACCAGACGGCGCACGGGTCGTTTGTCTTTGGTGGCAGCTCGGGTCTTGAGGAGTCGAACGGCGCGTTTGGCGGCCGTCCCACCTCGAGCATTACGGCGTCGGCTGAGTGCCGCGCCATCATGGGCTACATTCCGCGCCTGGCCGAAGCCAAGATTGTGCGTACGTGGGCCGGCTGGGAGGACGAGAGCGCCGATGGCGTGCCGGTGATCTCGAAGATCGATGAGGTTCCGGGCCTGACCATCGCCTGCGCCTTTACCGGACACGGATTTGGCATCTCGCCCATCGTGGGTCTGCTGCTTTCCGAGCTAGTGTGTGATGAGCCCACGACGCTCGACGTCTCGGCCTTTCGCTACGACCGCTTTAAGGCGTGGTTGTGATGGAAGATTTTTCGTATCGCCTGCCCACGCACTTTGTGTTTGGGCGCGGTTGCGAGCGGGAGGCAGGACGGCTCGTGGCGCACTACGGCGGCACCAAGGCGCTCGTGCTGTTCGGAGGCGGCTCGGTGGAGCGATCTGGCCTGCTGTCGCGTGTGCTTGATTCGCTCGACCGAGCGCTGCTCGATCATGTGGAGCTCAAGGGCGTCAAGCCCAACCCGTTGCTGAGTACGGTCTACGAGGGTATATCGCTTGTACGTGATGAGCGCGTGGACTTTATTCTCGCGCTTGGCGGCGGCAGCGTTATCGATACCGCGAAGGCCATTGCCGCCGGCGCGCGCTATTCGGGTGACGTGTGGGACTTCTACGGCGGCGACCGCACGCCCGATCGGGCATTGCCGGTGGGCTGCGTGCTCACGATTGCAGCCTCTGGCTCCGAGGCCTCGCCCGATTCGGTGATCACGCAGGATGGCTCGATGCTCAAGCGCGAGACGTCCTCGTCGGTGCTGCTGCCGACGTTTAGCATCCTGAATCCCGAGTTGACCGAGACTCTGCCGGCGTATCAGACGGCGTGCGGCATTACCGATATGTACTCGCATCTGTTGGAGCGCTATGTGAGCAGGAGCAGTGATGTTGGCGTGTCCGACCGCATGATCGAGGGTCTGATGCTCGCGATCATTGACGAAGCGGAGCCTGTTGTGGATGACCCGAGGGACTACGATGCGCGTGCCAACCTTATGTGGGCCGCCACGATGGCGCACTGCGGTATTGCCGGCGTTGACCGTCGGCATGACTGGGCGAGCCACGATATCGAGTATGCCCTGTCGTCGCGCTATGGCGTGGCGCACGGCGCGGGGCTTGCCGTGGTGATCCCAGCGGTGCTCACGTATTACCTGGATGTCGAGGTGGCCGCGGTGCCGCGCTTGGCTCAACTGGCACGTCGCGTTTGGGGTGTTGACGAGGCGGACGATATGGCTGCTGCCCGTGCCGGTGTCGAAGCCCAGCGTTCATTCTTTGCCTTGCTCGGTATGCCGACGACGCTCGAGGAGGTGGGCGGCAAGCTCGAGGATATCCCCTTGCTGGCTCACGAGACGTGCTTTGCCGGCGGTCGCGCCGGTACCGTGGGAGGCTATCTCCCGCTCGATGAGCATGCCGTCGCCCGTATCTTCAGCATGATGCTCGCCTAATACCTGCCAGGAAGGGACAGGTTTATTTTGGTAGGTAAAGCGTTTGACCTGCCAAAATAAACCTGTCCCTTTTTGGTCGGTCGCCGTTTGGGGGCGGATTGGCAACGCTCGCTGATTACGGTCTTGACCTGCGCTAGAATAGGGGCATCTGATTATCCGGGCGCATGGAGGTTTGCGCCCGTATGTTGAGGAGGACTTTATGGCAACTGTTGCCGCACCTATCGACGCTACGTCGACCGCCGCTTGGAAGGCGCTCGAGGCTCATCAGGAGAAGCTCGAGGCCGAAGGTATCGACCTCAAGGCCTGGTTCGCTGCCGATGCAGAGCGCGTGAACAAGCTGAGCTTTGACGCCGGTGACCTGCACTTCGACCTGTCCAAGAACCTGGTGACCGATGAGACCGTCAAGCTGCTGTGCGATCTTGCCCGCGAGGTGAAGCTCGAGGAGCGCCGCGACGCCATGTTCTCCGGCGAGCACATCAACACCACCGAGGACCGTGCCGTCCTGCACACCGCGCTGCGCCGCCCGGCAACCGAGAAGGGCCAGCTCATCGTCGACGGCCAGGACGTCGTCGCCGACGTGCACGAGGTCCTCGACCGCATGTACGCCTTTGCCGAGCGCGTGCGCTCCGGTGAGTGGAAGGGCGTTACCGGCAAGAAGATCGAGCATCTGGTGTCCATCGGCATCGGCGGCTCCGACCTGGGCCCGGTCATGGCTTACGAGGCTCTGCGCCCCTATGCCGACGCCGGTATCGACTGCCGCTATATCTCCAACATCGACCCCAACGACCAGGCCGAGAAGCTCAAGGGCCTGGATCCCGAGACCACGCTCGTGATTATCGTCTCCAAGACCTTTACCACGCTCGAGACCCTCACCAACGCTCGCGAGGTCAAGACCTGGATGCTCGAGCAGCTCAAGGCTCAGGGTGCCATCGACGGCTCCGATGAGCAGAACGCCGAGGCCGTGGCCAAGCACTTCGTTGCCGTTTCCACCGCACTCGACAAGGTCGAGGCCTTCGGCATCGACCCCGCTAACGCCTTCGGTTTCTGGAACTGGGTCGGCGGCCGCTATTCCGTCGACTCCGCCGTGGGTCTGTCGCTGATCGTCGTGCTCGGTCCCGAGCGCTTCCAGCAGTTCCTCGAGGGTTTCCACGCCATCGACGAGTACTTCTGCAATACCCCGCTCGAGAACAACGCCGTCGCGCTGATGGGCCTGCTCAACGTCTGGTACGTCAACTTCTTCGGTTCCAAGAGCCACGCCGTGCTGCCGTACTGCCAGTACCTGCACCGCTTCCCGGCCTATCTGCAGCAGCTCACCATGGAGTCCAACGGCAAGCACGTCCGCTGGGACGGCAGCGCCGTGACCTCCGACACCGGTGAGATCTTCTGGGGCGAGCCCGGCACCAACGGTCAGCACGCCTTCTACCAGCTGCTGCACCAGGGCACCGTGGTGGTCCCGGCCGATTTCATCGCCTTCGCCAACACTGCCAACCCCGCAACCGACAGCGGCCAGGATGTTCACGAGCTGTTCCTGGGCAACTTCCTGGCCCAGACCAAGGCGCTCGCCTTTGGCAAGACGGCCGATGAGGTGCGCGCCGAGGGCACGCCCGAGCAGATCGTCCCGGCCCGCTGCTTTGAGGGCAACCGTCCGACGACCTCGATCTTCGGCGATACGTTGACCCCGTTCTCACTCGGCGAGCTCATCGCCCTGTACGAGCACATCACGTTTGTCGAGGGCACGGTCTGGGGCATCGACTCCTACGACCAGTGGGGCGTCGAGCTGGGCAAGCAGCTTGCCAAGCAGATTACCCCGGCCTTCCACGACGACGCCGCCAAGGCCGAGCAGGACGCTTCGACCCAGGCACTCATCGAGTTCTACCGCGCTCACCGCAAGTAGTCTTTGTTGCTGAGATAGGTCATGGCCGAAGGGGCCCGTATCTGTTGGGATGCGGGCCCCTTTACTGTTTGCGACCAGAAATGACGGGCTGCGCAACGTCGCTAGCGGTCGAATTCGACCTGGACGCTTTGGGCTTCGGGGAGCTCTGCGTAGAGCGGGTGGTCCTCGAGCCCAAAGCGTTCGACCTGTTGGGGAGCGTGGCCGATGCGTGCCTTGAGGACGGTGTCTGCGGTCTGGGGACGGGTAGCGTTCATAGCGTTTCCAATCTGTGATGTGCTTGCCTGTTGGTGATGTGCTGGATGTCGTTGACGATGTGCTTGCTGTGCTCGATGTGCTGGGTTGGGTGCTATAGGGCCGATATACTCGAAGGTCGTTTATTGTGCGGTGGATGAATTCGGGTGTTCAGGCGGAATAACCGATGCACATGAATGCTCCGAGCGCCTTGGACCGCTATTTAGTTGTCGATAAAAGATGCTCGGTGTATGGGACGGAGCGATTGCGCCCCACGGCTACACGCTGTTCATGTTCGGGACAATATGACTTTTTACCCGTTGCAGACAGAGCCGCAGTAGGTGTTCTGTATGATGACTCTGGCAAGGTTGTTCAATGACAGGGAGGCTTATATGGCAATCAAAGCCATCGCAATGGATATCGACGGTACGCTCACCAACGACCAAAAGGTCATCAGCCCGCGTACGCGCGAGAAGCTGCTCGCGGCGCAGGAGTCGGGCATTAAGCTCATTTTGGCTTCGGGCCGTCCCGCATGGGGGCTGCACGCCTTGGCTCAGGAGCTCGACCTTCATAACCATGACGGTCTGCTGGTGGCCTTTAATGGCGCTCACGTCGTCGATGCCCAGACCGACGAGGTGCTGTTCGATCAGGCTATGCCTGCCGATGAATTGCATCGCCTGATTGATCATCTGCGTAATTTTGACGTGATCCCTATGATTTCGCTTGGTCGCGATCTGCACGTCGAGGACTCGTACCGCTGCATGATTACGCTGCCGGATGGCTCGCAGAAGAATATCGTCAAGTATGAGCGCGACGCGTGCGATCTTAAGATTCGCGAGGTGGAGAGCCTGCATGAGGTCGTGGACACTTATCCCGTGGACAAGCTGCTCACTGCGGGCGACCCGGCCTATCTGCAAGCGCATCACGAGGAGATGTATGCGCCCTTTACTCAGAAGCTTTCGGGTATGTTTACGGCCGACTGGTACTTTGAGTTTACGGCTCCCGGTATCGACAAGGCCCGCGCGCTCGAGGGTGCCCTGCCCAAGCTCGGCATCGATGCCAGCGAGGTCGTCTCGTTTGGCGACGGCCAGAACGACAAGTCCATGATTGAGTGGGCCGGCACCGGTGTTGCCATGGGCAACGCGGTTGACGAGGTTAAGGCCGTGGCCCAGATGGTGACTGCCAATAACAACGAAGACGGCATTGCGGTGGCGCTGGATAAGCTGCTGGGTTAGAATCGCCGATTAATGCATGGTTCGGGCGCCTGCTTACAGGCGCCCTTTTGTTAGGGAGGGTGCCGTGTCCGCATTTCCGTTCGACGCCGTTATCTTTGACATGGACGGCGTCATTGTCGATACCGAGTATTACTACCTGAGCGAGACTGCCGCGTTTGCCAAGGAGCTTGGGCTTAACCTGACTCAAGAGGAGTTGAACGGGCAGATCGGTACCTCACATCAGTTCTTCCTGCATATGCTGGTCGATTGGTTTGAGCGCGCCGGTAAGGGGCATTTCACTGGCGAGGAAGCGTTGGCCCGTTGGGACGAGTGGGCGCATAAGCGTCCGCGCGACTATCAGGCTTTGATTAACCCAGGCGCCGTGGATACGATTCGAGAGCTGCCGCGCCGCGGCGTTCGCGTGGCGCTTGCCAGCTCGTCTCCCATGGATAGCATCGAGGAAGTGCTCAATGCGTGCGGGCTGTCGGATGCCTTTGAGTATGTGGTGAGCGGCGAGCAGTTTAAGGAGAGCAAGCCCGAGCCCGACATCTACCTGCATGCGCTGGACCTGCTGGGACTTCCCGCGAATCGCTGCTGCTGCGTTGAGGATTCGGTGCCTGGTATCACTGCCGGCAAGCGAGCCGGCCTGACGGTCATTGCCAAGCGCGAGGAACGCTTCGGCTTTAGCCAAGATGCCGCGGACAAGATTATCGACCAGCTGCCGGAGCTGCTGGAGCTTGCGTAGGACTTGGACGGCACGTCTACCGTCATAATGGTATCGTTGTCGTCTTTTTGCCCAGAGGGGTTAGCGAAGGCCAAAAATAGAGTGTGCATTTGTTAAAACTGCCGATTCGATACGCTTTGCGTCACAATTTTTGAGCGAGGCGATGCGCATCGAGGTCCTTGTGAGCGATTTGATGAGCGACTGCGCGCTTGTTTCTGTGTTTGCCTCCGCTGGTGCATCGGTCTCGAGTAGTAAACGATCGAGTGGAATCTGTCGTGCGTATTCGCGTCCTCGTTTAGACGCGAGCATGCGTTCGTTGACAGAAAAATAGCAGCCCACATTACGCGCGCGGGTGAGTTCGTCCGAAGTACCGCTAAACCAGTGGAAGATGATAGCGGGGGAGTCGGGGTTTGGGATGAGTAGACCATGCGATTCGAGGACGTCCAGTACGGTTCCTGCCGAACGAACGGCGTGAATCGATATTACGCGCCCGGCAAGAGGACACTGCACGAGCGCATCGCAGAGCCGGTCAAGTGCCTGCATTTGAAGCGGTTCGCTTCCGGCAAAGCGCGCGGAAAAGTCGAGTCCGACTTCGCCGATATAGCGCTCTTGGGCAGCAACTTTGCAAAGCAGATTGATTTCGGCAGGACCGCAGCGGCCGTCGGCGAGCCACCAGGGATGGAGGCCAACGCCCGCGATAATGTTTGGGTAACGGCTGGCCCGCTTTTTTGCTGCCGCGAAGTCGCGCGGGTCGACCCCGCAATCAAAGACCCCCAGTCCTATAGCCGCAGTTTCGTCGGCAACAGCATTCGGGTAAGCCATCAAATCAAGATGGCAGTGTGCATCAAATAACCGGGGCTCCATCTCGGCGCACTCCGCTAGTTCAGGCGCTGGCCATCGGCGCGCACGCGCTCGGTGCCGCGCCCACTGATCTGGCGGATAACCTCGCCGGCAATCATCTGACCCATGATGGGCGGCATAAAGCTGGCGGTTCCGAGCTCGGTACGCTCGTGGATGTTGGAAGGGTCGCGGGGCTGTGTCTTAACCGATTCCTCGCAGCTAAACAATACATGTAGGCTCTTGATTCCGCGCTTCTTACATTCTTTGCGCATAATGCGGCTCATGGGGTCACGTACCGTATCGAAGATGTCGGCAAAGCGGAGGCACTCGGGATGGAGCTTGTTGGCCCCGCCCATGGAGCTAACCAAACGAATGTCGTGGTCCTGAGCATATTTGGCAATAGTGAGCTTGGCCGAGATGGTGTCGATGGCGTCGACGACGTAGTCGAGCTTGCCGCCCGTCTGCTCAAAAACGCTCGCAAAGAACTCGTCGATGTTGTCGCTCAACAGGTATTCGGTGCGCTTGATAACGGTGGCGGCGGGATTGATATCGCGAATCATGGCTTCCATCACGTCCACCTTGCGCTTGCCGATGGTGCTGTGAAAGGCGATGGCCTGACGGTTGATATTGCTGGGCGCGATGACGTCCTTGTCCAGAATGACGAAATGACCGATGCCGCCGCGGGCGAGTGCCTCGCAGCAATTGGAGCCCACACCTCCGCAGCCGAGCACCAGCACCGTAGCATCGGCGAGCTTATCGAGTGCCTCGCGGCCCATGATAATCTCGAGCTTGGTGTCGCGTGTCTCGATGGCGGCTGCGGCAACGGTTTCGGTCATAGATATCCTCCGATGGGGATTCGGTCGTGTTTTAGCTATCGCCATTATAGGTATTATTGCGATTCCATTTGAGCCCTTGGAGCTTGTTGAGATGGGATCGGGATTCGCATAAGATTGAAGCAGATGGCGACCGTTGCCGCGGGTTAGCCAACTCCGAAACACGTTTATGGCGTGAGAAGTGGCCGTCTTCGCATTACGCGGGGCGGCTATTTTTTTTGAGTACAAGATTAGATAGTTAGACAAACATCTAAATATCGAGTATAGTGTGCGCGTCGAACGAAATACTGAGAGGAGGTCCTATGCCGGGAGAGGGTTTTAAAGCGCTGGCCGATCCTACGCGGCGGCGTATTTTGGAACTACTACGCGAGGGCGACCGCACGGCTGGGGAGCTTGCCGAGCATTTCGATATCAGCAAGCCGTCGTTGAGCCATCATTTGGCGACGCTCAAAAACGCCGGGTTGGTGACCGATGAACGTCATGGCCAAAACATCGTTTACAGCTTAAACACCACCGTCATGCAGGACTTGATCGGTTGGTTTATGGGCTTTACAAACACTGAAGGTGATAAGGATGAATAACGAAAACAAGGGCATTCACGCCACGGGGGTATCGCCACGCGTGTGGATCGCGCTGGTCGCCCTGTGCGTCGCCAATATCGTAGCGCACCTTATGGTGATGCCGAGCTTGCCTGCGCAGATTCCCACGCACTGGGGCGCGAACGGCGTTGACGGTTGGGGTCCCAGCTGGATGGCCTCCGCGCACGGCGTGCTGCCCCTGGTGCTTCTCGCAATGTTCTGCGTGGTGCCGCGCATCGATCCCAAAGGCGAGGCATATCGAACCTCGGGCAAGTTCTATCAGGGCTTCGTAATCACCTTCACCTTGTTCATGTGCGCCATAAGCTGGCTGGGAGAGCTTACGGTCTGGGGCGTGGTGCCGGCGGTCGGTTCGGTCAACGCGCTGATTTCCGGTGCTGTCGGTTTGCTGTTCATTGGCGTAGGCAACTACTTGCCGCGTGTGAAGCAGAACTATACGCTCGGTATCAAGACGCCCTGGGCGCTTGCCGATCCCGAGAACTGGCGCCGTACGCAGCGTTTTGGCGGTGCCTGCTTTATGGTGCTGGGTGTTGGTCTGATTGTGATGGGCGTTGCGGGTAGCGTGCTTTCGAGTGAAGTTGTCGCCGCGATGATTGCGGTTCTGGCGTTTGGTTCGGTCGGAGTCGTCTACGTCTACTCGTATCTGCTGTGGCGCAAATCGCAGCGAGCCGCTCGTTAAGGTTGCGGAAAACTAGCGTACGCAGTTCATAGTATGTTCCGGGGGACTTTTCCCAGGTAGTATTAGGGGGTATGGGTAACCGTGCCCCTTTTTCGTTACGTTTTAGAGCTGGTTTTCTCATCTCGTTTCCACTAAAGCGAAACAAGAATAGGGAAACAGCAGGTAGAAAGGATAAAACAGGCAAATGGCAGAGTTTATCTACCAGATGTATCAGGCTCGCAAGGCTCATGGCGACAAGGTGATCCTTGACGACGTGACCCTGAGCTTCTATCCCGGTGCCAAGATCGGCGTCGTGGGCCCTAACGGTATGGGTAAGTCGACCCTGCTCAAGATCATGGCCGGCATCGAGGAAGTCTCCAACGGCGATGCCAGACTTACCCCCGGCTACACCGTGGGTATCCTGCAGCAGGAGCCGCCGCTCGACGACGACAAGACCGTCATCGAGAACGTGCGCATGGCATTTGGCGACATGATCGCCAAGGTCGATCGCTTCAATAAGATCGGCGAGGAGATGTGCGACCCGGACTGTGACATGGATGCCCTCATGGCCGAGATGGGCAAGCTCCAGGACGAAATCGATGCCGCCGATGGCTGGGATATCGATTCCAAACTCGGCCAGGCTATGGATGCCCTGCAGCTGCCCGATTCCGACATGCCGGTCAACGTGCTTTCCGGCGGCGAGCGCCGTCGCGTGGCCCTGTGCAAGCTGCTGCTCGAAGCTCCCGACCTGCTGCTGCTCGATGAGCCCACCAACCACCTGGACGCCGAGTCGATTCTGTGGCTCGAGCACTTCCTGCACAACTACCAGGGCGCGGTGCTTGCCGTCACACACGATCGCTACTTCCTGGATAACGTTGCCGAGTGGATCTGCGAGGTCGACCGCGGTCACCTCTATCCCTACAAGGGCAACTACTCCACGTATCTGGAGACCAAGGCCGCCCGTATCGAGGCTCAGGGTAACCGCGACGCCAAGCTCGCTAAGCGCATGGAGGCCGAGCTCGAGTGGGTACGCTCCAGCCCCAAGGCCCGTCAGGCCAAGAACAAGGCCCGTCTGGCTCGCTATGAGGAGATGGAGGCCGAGGCCCGCGCAAGCCAGAAGCTCGACTGGACCGACATCCGCATCCCTGTGGGCCCGCGTTTGGGCAACAAGGTGCTCGAGGCCCATCACCTGCACAAGGAGTTCGACGGTCGCGTGCTCATCGACGACCTATCGTTCACCCTGCCGCGCAACGGCATCGTGGGCGTCATCGGCCCCAACGGTGTGGGCAAGACCACGCTGTTCAAGACCATCGTGGACCTGGAGCCGCTGACTTCGGGCGAGCTCGAGGTGGGCGAGACCGTCAAGATCTCCTATGTCGATCAGAACCGCTCCGGCATCGACCCCGATAAGAACCTGTGGGAGGTCGTCTCGGACGGCCTGGACCACATGATGGTCGGCGAGACCGAGGTTCCCAGCCGCGCGTACGTGGCGAGCTTTGGCTTTAAGGGCCAGGACCAGCAGAAGCGCGCTGGCGTACTTTCCGGTGGCGAGCGCAACCGTCTGAACTTGGCGCTTACGCTCAAGCAGGGCGGCAACCTGCTGCTCCTCGACGAGCCCACGAACGATCTCGACGTCGAGACGCTGTCCTCGCTCGAGGCGGCGCTGCTCGAGTTCCCGGGCTGCTCGGTGGTCATTAGCCACGACCGTATGTTCCTGGACCGCGTCGCCACGCACATTCTGGCGTGGGAGGGCACCGACGAGAATCCGGGCAACTGGTATTGGTTCGAGGGCAACTTCGAGGCCTATCAGGCCAACCGTATCGAGCGCCTGGGCGAGGACGCAGCCCAGCCGCATCGTATTCACCGCAAGCTGACGCGTGATTAGTCGAGCTCAGGTGACCTAACGAGAAAGGGACGATAACCTTGAGGGTTATCGTCCCTTTTTTACTTGGTAGAAGGCTCGACTTTATCGATAGTCCAGGTGGCGCCGAGGCCGCCGGTGGTGTTGCGGCGGATGCGCACGGTGACTTCGTGGCGCTCGCCGGCCTGCGTGTAGCGCAGGGGGAAGCTTGCGCGGTTTCGCGAGACCTCAATGGTACCGCACTCGCGGGCGATCCAGTAGTACTCGCCGACGATGCCGAGCGTGTCGGCGCCATAGGGGAGATAGGTCGACAGCTGGTGTAGCAATGGGCCGGGGCAGAAGACCTCGGTTGCGAAATCGATAGGGAAGTCCTCGGGGATGGTCGGTGCTGCGGGCGCGGGGGTTGGGGCCACCGCGGGTACCGAAGCCGGTGCCGGTGCGGGAATTTGGTCGCAAGCAGCGGCGGGCACGGACTCGATGACGTGTGCGGGCTTTGGCGTCGCTTCCGGCTTGATCGTAGAATCTGCGGGCTCCACGGTGACAGGCGCGTCTGCGGCTGCGGTTTCAACCTCAACCTGCGTCGAGTTCTCGTTCTCGACGCTCGACTTTGCCTCGGCTGGCGTGGAGGCCATGGTGGTGATGCCGGCGTTTGCGTTCTCGGGGTCATAGACGACCGTGAGCGAGATGGCGGGCTGCGGCGTCTCGGGCTCTGGCGTCGACTCGGTAGCGTCTTGATCGTCGGGCTCGTCGGACTGATCGTCCTCGGGCTCGTCGCCAAAGACATCGCTGTTTTGGAACGCAGGCGTCTCGGGTTGGTTGGCGGCTTCTTCGGTTGTCGACTTGGGAGCCTCGTCGAGCTCCGCAGTGGCTTCCTGCTCTGATATGACCTCGGGATCGGTCGTGGCGGCGATTTCGGTTTCGGCTCCTGCTGTTACCTCAATAGCGACTTCGATCTCCGCCTCGGGCTCGGGTTCCGGCACGGCTTCAACCATGGCTTCGGGCTCGGGACGTTTAACGTGCTTGGGGCGCACGGCCTTCAGGTCCTTCTCGCCGCGCTTTTTCTTCTTGTAGGACTGCTTGGCTCCCTTGGCAGCCTTGGGCTTGTCCTCGCCCTTGGCAAGGGCGGCATCCCAGGCTTCGTTGGCGATGACGGTGGCATACAGACGGCCGCCCTTAAAGACGGTCAGCTTAATGCAGTCGTCGAGCTCCTCGAGCAGCTCGCGCGTGGACTCGAAGCCCAGGTCATAAGCGGCCATGTCACCAGCGGCGAGCGCCTCCTCGACCTGCGTCATAAACGTTTGCTTGCCGCACCCAATCGCGTCGCGCAGCAGGCGATACAGATAGATGTGGTTGCCCAGCGATAGTGCGGGCTTAACTATTGTCTTGCTCATGGCAAATCTCCTCTATACACACCAAAGCATCTTACCATCGCATGGGGCTTGCCATCTCGTCGCCCAAGGCAAACGGGCGCGACCGTTGCCGGTTCGCGCCCGTTATGCAGGTCGGTTATCTATGAGAGGCAAACGTGCTTAGTTGCCCGATGCCGTGCCTTGGCTCGAGCTGTCAGATGGGGTGCCGGACGCGGATCCGCTCGAACTGTTCGAACTGTTCGAGCTATTGGTGTTGCTGTTGTCGGTGGAGCTTGTGCCCGATGTATTGCCGTTTGCCTGGTCGCTCGTGCTCGGTTGAGAGCCGTCGGTCGTTTGGCTTGAGTCAGTCGTGCCGGATTGCGTGCCGCTGTTGTTTACAGAGGAATCGGCGCCCTGCGACTGATCGGGGGCGTTCGAGGACGAATCGGTGGATGCGGAGTCGCCCTGCGAGTCGTCCTGCTGGCTTTGCGATTGACCAGTGCTATCCGTGTCGTGCTCGGTCGTGCGCGACGATAGGATTGGCTCGGGGCGCTCGCCCAGACCCTCACCGGCGGTGGTGATAAGGATGGCGCCAGCGCAGGCGATGACCGCGACGATGGCGATGGCGATCGAGAAGACGATGACCTTCTTTTGCGTCTGGCTGCGCTCTGCCGCCGCCTTGGCACGCAGACTGTTGGGGGCGACGCGCGCCGTGGTCGCGCGCCCCGCAACCTGGCGCATCTCCTGTGTAATCGCGGCGCCGCCTAGGTGCTCCTCGGCATTAAGGTCAACGGGCTCATAGGCGCCGGCAGGGTAGTCGACGGCGGCGTGCGTACCTTTGAGGGCTTCGGCGCTGGCAGAGATAAAGTGGCGGTAGACCTGCGAGGACACAACGGTGATGACCGAGCTCACGGCGGCACCGATCACCGATCCGGCGATGCCGATCTTGGAAGCAAGTGCGACGCTCGTGGCGGCAGCTGCGGCGCCGGCGATGATTTGGGGAATGGAAATGTCGTCGAACAGGCCCTTTTTGGGCGCGATGGCCATGGTCTGTCCGATGGAATGGTTTTCGTGAACGCCGTTGTTGAGCGCGGCCGGTGTCATGACGCGCGTGCGCGGCGCGTCGGTGTACTTGGTTGTCATACGGGGCCCTCCCGGTGTAAATCTGCTTCGTTTCGTGTAGCCATCAGGGTACCCACCAGATGTGAATCGTACGTGACATTTAACAGATACCATCAACTCATCAATAGCTCACCAAATTGGTGGGATGCGGTTACACCCGGCGGTTGAACTACAATAGGGCTTGCTAATTGTTGTGAATGGCGTCTACGCACGGGAGCATTCTTATGAATCTTCACCTTTCTCAGTCTGATGGCTTTTTGCGTGTGGCGGCGGCCTCGCCGCGGATTCGCGTGGCCGATGTCGAGGGCAATGCCGAGGTTGCGCTGGCGGCTGTTCGCGAGGCGGTCGAGCGCGGTGTCCGTGCTCTGGTGCTGCCCGAGCTTAATCTGTGCGGCTATACCGCGGCTGATCTGTTCCATAACCGCACATTACTGCATACCTGCGAGACTGCACTGGCACATATTCTCGATGAAACCCGCGAGCTGCCGATTGTCTTTACCATCGGTCTTCCCGTTGAGGTGGCCGAGAATATCTACAACTGTGCCGCCGTGTGCTGCGCGGGCGAGCTTTTGGGCCTCACGGCCAAGAAGTATCTGCCCAACTATGGCGAGTTCTATGAGCGCCGTTGGTTTGCTCCGGCGCCCGCCGATCCCGTGTGGGTTGAGTTTGCCGGTCAGGGTCCGGTTCCGCTGGGTTCGGGGCTTGTCTACCGCTGCTGTGATGAGGGCGCCGAGGATTTGGTACTCGGTATTGAGGTCTGCGAGGATCTGTGGGTGCCGGCGCCCCCTTCGACCGAGATGGCGCTTGCCGGTGCGACGGTGATCCTCAATCCGTCGGCCTCGGACGAGATTATCGGTAAAGCAGACTATCGCCGCAGCCTTATCTCTAACCAAAGCGCGCGCCTGTACTGCGCCTATGCCTATGCAGACGCGAGCGAGGGCGAGTCCACGACCGACATGGTCTTTGCAGGGGAGAACCTCGTCTACGAAAACGGCTCGAAGCTCGCCGCCACGAAGCTCCTCACCTGCGATATGGCGGTGGCCGACGTTGACCTCGACCGCTTGGTTGCCGAGCGCCGTCGCTCGACCACGTGGACGCGCGCGGATGATGCGCCGGAGGCCACGATTGTTGAGTTTTCGTTTGAGGGCGTGCTGGCCGAAGAACCTGTCCTGCGTGATGCGCTCGACATCGACCGTGTTTTCCCCCGCGCGCCCTTTGTGCCGGCCGACCATGGTGACCTGTCCGGGCGCTGCGAGACGATACTCAATCTGCAGACTGCCGGCCTCAAGACTCGCCTTGCCCATACGGGTACCAAGGCTGCAGTCATCGGTCTTTCGGGCGGCCTGGACTCTACGCTGGCACTGCTTGTGACCGTGCGTGCCTTCGATGCATTGGGGCTGCCGCGCACGGGTATCACGGCGGTTTCCATGCCCGGCTTTGGCACGACACATCGCACCAAGTCGAATGCCGAGTCGCTCGCTCGCGACCTGGGTGTGAGCTTCCGCGAGGTTTCGATCCACACGGCCGTGGAGCAGCACTTCAAGGACATTGAGCACGACCCGGCAGTTCAGGACGTGACCTACGAGAACAGCCAGGCCCGCGAGCGTACGCAGATTCTGATGGATCTGGCTAACCAGGCTGGCGGTTTTGTCATCGGCACGGGCGACCTGTCGGAGCTGGCGCTTGGCTGGGCTACCTATAACGGCGACCACATGAGCATGTACGCCGTCAACGCGAGCGTGCCCAAGACGCTTGTGCGCCATCTGGTACGTTATGCCGCTGATGTCTTTGGCGGGCGTATTGCCGAGGTCTTGCTCGATATCCTCGATACGCCGGTGTCCCCCGAGCTTCTTCCGCCGACGGGCGACGGTGAGATTGCTCAGAAGACCGAGGATTTGGTGGGCCCGTACGAGCTGCACGATTACTTCCTCTATTACCTGCTGCGTTTTGGCTTTGAGCCGGGCAAGATCTACCGTATGGCGCTCAAGAGCTTTGAGGGTGTCTATGACGCCAAGACCGTCCACACGTGGTTGCGTACGTTCTATCGTCGCTTCTTTGCCCAGCAGTTTAAGCGCAGCTGTCTGCCCGATGGTCCCAAGGTGGGCTCGGTGACGCTCAGCCCGCGCGGCGATTGGCGTATGCCGAGTGACGCCAGCTCGCGTCTGTGGCTTGCGCGGATCGACGCGCTCAATCCAATTGACTAAGGTTGGCTAAATTGAACCAATACGGGGGTTGCAAGCGTTACACTTTTGCAATCTGATGGCCCGTATCGCGCGGCGCTCTTGTCGGAGCGCCGTATTTTTTATATCGAAAGGTGGCACCATGCAGGCATCGCAGCGTCTCGACCGCTTTGGCGCGGAGGTCTTCGCCTCGCTCAACAACAAACTTCTTGCGCTGAAGGCTCAGGGCAAGACCATTTACAACATGAGCGTGGGCACGCCCGACTTTAAGCCGTACGACCACGTGGTCGAGGCGCTCACGCAGGCCGCCCAAAATCCCGAGATGTGGAAGTATTCCCTGCGCGACCTGCCCGAGCTTAAGCAGGCCGTGTGCGATTACTATGAGCGTCGCTTTGGCGTTTCGGGCATTACGCCGTCCATGGTGCAGTCGTGCAACGGCACGCAGGAGGGCGTGGGTCATTTGGGCCTGGCCCTGCTCGATCCGGGTGACACCATTCTGGTTCCCGATCCGTGCTATCCGGTCTTTGAGGCGGGCGCGAAGATCGCCGATGCCAAGCTCGAGTACTATCCGCTGGTGGCGGAGCACAATTACCTGCCCTATGTGGCGGGCATCGATCCCGAGGTGGCCGATCGTGCCAAGTACATGATCGTGTCGTTGCCCGCCAACCCGGTGGGCTCGGTGGGCACGCCCGAGGTCTACGAGGAGATTATCGCCTTCGCCCGCGAGCACGACCTGCTGATCGTCCATGACAACGCGTACTCCGACATCGTGTTTGACGGCGAGCCCGGCGGCAGCTTCTTGCAGTATCCCGGCGCGCTCGAGGTGGGCGTGGAATTCTTCTCGCTTTCCAAGTCGTTTAACGTCACCGGTGCGCGCATCGGCTTTTTGGTCGGCCGTGAGGATGTGGTCTCTGCCTTTGCCAAGCTGCGCAGCCAGATCGACTTTGGCATGTTCTTCCCGATTCAGAAGGCCGCCATCGCCTGCCTCAATGGTCCGCGCGATGAGGTCGAGGCGCAACGTCTGAAGTACCAGGAGCGCCGCGATGCCCTGTGCGACGGTCTTGAGGACCTGGGCTGGGAGCGTCCCAACGCGCATGGCTCTATGTTTGTGTGGGCCAAGCTTCCCGGTGGCCGCACCGATTCCATGGCGTTTTGCGAGGAGCTTATGGAGAAGGCCGGCGTTGTGGTGACGCCGGGCGCGAGCTTTGGCCCTTCGGGCGAGGGGCACGTGCGCATGGCGCTGGTCCTGCCGCCCGATCAGATCGCTTTGGCTGTCGAGGCCATCCGCGAGGCGGGCCTGTATTAGAAGACTATTTGGGCTCGTCAATAGCTCGAAACCGATTTCGTGCAGTTATTTTACGAATCCTGCAAACAATTTCGGTAAACGGTCGATTTTTGGCTGCGTATAGGAGCATAATCAAAGTCCCGATTGGATGTATTGGGATTACGGCAAGCCGCTCGGGTCGTTCCCGGGCGGCTTGTTTGTGGAGAGAGATGGGAGTTTCTAATGGTTAACGAGAAGAAGGTCGCTATTGTCGGCTGCGGTTTCGTCGGTTCGTCTTCGGCGTTCGCGCTGATGCAGAGTGGTCTGTTCTCCGAGATGGTTCTCATCGACGTGGACAAGAACCGCGCCGAGGGCGAGGCCCTGGATATTGCGCACGGCATGACGTTTGCCGAGCCGATGAAGATCTACGCCGGCGATTATTCTGATGTCGCCGACGCCGCCATGATCGTCGTCACCGCTGGCGCTGCTCAGAAGCCCGGTGAGACCCGCCTGGACCTGGTCAACAAGAACGTCAGCATCTTTAAGTCCATTATTCCCGAGATTAAGAAGTCTGGCTTCGACGGCATTCTGCTCATCGTCTCCAACCCGGTCGACGTTCTGACCTACGCCGCCATCAAGATGTCCGGTCTGCCCGAGGGCCATGTCATCGGCTCCGGCACCGTGCTCGACACCGGCCGTCTGCAGCAAATGCTCGGCGCTCACGTCGAGGTTGACCCGCGCGATGTCCAGGCCTACGTCATGGGCGAGCATGGTGACTCCGAGTTTGTCGCCTGGTCCAGCGCTCAGGTTGCCGGCGTGCCGCTGAACACCTTCTGCGAGCTTCACGGCCACCTGGAGCATGAGGCTGCCGAGAAGCGCATTGCCGAGGACGTCAAGAACTCCGCCTACACTATCATCGAGAAGAAGCACGCCACCTACTACGGTGTCGCTATGGCAGTAAAGCGCATCTGCACTGCCGTCATGCGTGACGAGCAGACCGTTCTGCCCGTCTCCTCGCTCATGGTGGGCGAGTACGGCCTGTCCGATCTGGCCATCTCCATGCCGACGGTCGTTGGTCGCGACGGTGTCGTCTGCCGCGTTCCCGTGCCGCTGAACGATGACGAGCAGCATGAGCTCATCGCCTCCGCCAAGGCCCTCAAGGATATTATCGACAGCGTCGACTTTTCCTGCTAAATCAAGCTCGCTAGAGCGAAAAGCTACAACGAAGGCGTCCGGGCCCATGTGACCCGGGCGCCTTTTTTGATGCATTGGGAACAGGTTGCTTTGCATCAATCTTCGATGCGCCTGGGGTGGACTCGACCGCTATACTGGTTCGTGCCAAAAGCGATCTAGAACGGAATGCCGTATATGAAAATCAATCACGCGATTCTGCATATCCTGGACTTTGACTCTGCCGTCAACGTCATGAGCCAGCGCGAGCTGGATATCGAAAGCCGTACCGTGCGCAGCTTTGTGACCACGCATCTGCGCCGCGCACGTACCTCGGCCGACAATAAGCGCGCCACGTTTGCGGAGAACTCTGCGTTTGGCGGCGAGCTCAAGAGCTATTTCTTTGGTGAGCGTGAGTTCGTGGACTTGTCTCAGCAGATTGCGGAGTTCATCTCTTCCGAACTCACCAAGGCCGAGAAAGCCGAGTCCACTGACGTGCTTGTGGCGGACTTTGACGATGATGAAGATGCCCGCTGGTTTGCCGTGATGCTGCTGGGCTCCAAGCAGGCATTCATGCACGAGGTGGGTCGCGAAGAGGGCGAGGTTCGTAACGACATCGCGCGCCACTACGCCATTTTGCCAAACCCCTCGCAAAAGGTGCCGAGCTATGCCATCGTGCGTGCAAGCACCATGGAGATCGGCTACGTGGATAAGAAGCGCAAGATTGCCGGCGAGGACCGTATGCTCATTCCCGACGGCCTGCTGCAGTGCGACACGGGGGTTTCGGGTAAGGAGGTCATCGACACGGTGACGCGCGTGGTCGAGGAGGTCGCCGAGGAGCACGGCGCCAACACGGCCGTAGCGCTCGCCAAGGTCAAAGCCGCCGTTGCCGAGAAGGTTGAAGACGACGAGGAGCTGCCGCCTTGGGATATCGTCGATGAGGTCTTTGAGGACGAGCCGGTCATCAAGGAGAGCGTGCGTGCGGCGCTGACCGAGGAGAAGGTGCCCGAGCGCGTGCCCGTGGAGCGCAAGCAAGTCGAGCGCGCGGCCGTACGCAATCACAAGATTCGTACCGACACGGGTATCGAGATCAGCTTCCCGGCCGAGATGGGTTCAAACTCCGAGTACATCGAGTTTGTCAACGAGCCCAACGGCCTCATCTCCATCGAGCTCAAAAACATCGGTAGCATCGAGAATCGATAAGGCTTTTAACTTTTGAATAAAAGTCTGGATTATATTTTGAAGTATACTTTGAAATATAATCCAGATTATTTTTTGGAGGTCAAAATGTCCCCACTTGTTCTGGAAAAACCGGTGTTTACAAAAGACCAGGTTGTTTCTGCTACCGAAGCAAGCAAGTCCTTATCCACCATTCGTAAACGCGCAAAACGCGCGCCTCAGTTCATTGCTGATCATAATGATATCGATACCGTGATTATCGACTATGCTGCCTATGAGGAAATGTACGGCGCGCTGCAGTATCTGCGTGAACTTGAGATAAATCGCATCGCTGCGGATCGAGCCAAGCATGGTCCGCATGAGTTTGTTCCGTTTGAGGACGCCTTAACTGCCGAGGAGCTCGCGGAGCTTGAGTCGATGGATCCGGACGCGATTCCCGACGAGGACCTTTTCGAATGAGCGGGCATTTTGTTGTCGGCTTTTTGAATCGAGACGTCGAGAAGGAATATCAAAAACTAGATGGATCCCAGCGCAGGCTCGTCCGTATTGCCGTCGCAAAATTAAAGACGCGCGCTGATGAAATCGGAACGCCGCTTCACGGCGAGCTCGCCGGCTGCAAAAAGATTAAATGGCGGAATGCGGGACTCAAAATGGTTTTCCGAATCCGAGAGGACGGAATGGTTGAGATTGCCGAGATTGTAGCAATAGGGCGGCGCGATCGTTCCGAGGTCTATAAGACGGCCGTAGGGTGCCTGTCAAAGCAACCCGCCATGGTTGAATACGACGGAGCCCTGAGATGATGAAGGCCGAAGCTCCGATGGTGCTTCGGCCTTTGTTGTTTTCGGCTTGGTTGCTGACATTACCCCGCAGGTTGAGCACACGTCAGCGAAAACGACCCAGAGCGAGCAAGGTGACGTGAAAGAGGAGGGCATTGACCTTCTGGTCATGCCCGACGATTGAACGTCAGATTGCCGCTCTGGGTCGTTTGGAGCGTCGAGCCGTTACGCGGTTTGGTAAAACCGCGTAACTATTAGAGCTGGCGCAGGCCTTCCTCGAGACCGGTCTTGCTGTCGGTCTTCTCGTCGCGCATCTTGATAACGCGGGCAGGGACACCGGCCACGACGGCGCCGGCGGGGACGTCCTCGACGCACACGGCGCCGGCGGCAACGACAGCACCCTTGCCCACGCGCACGCCTTCCAGGACCACAGCATTGGCGCCGATCATAACGTCGTCCTCGATGATGACGGGCGTGGCGCTGGCGGGCTCCACGACGCCTGCCAGCACGGTGCCGGCGCCAATGTGGCAGTTCTTGCCCACGGTGGCGCGACCGCCCAGCACGGCGCCCATATCGATCATGGAGCCTTCGCCAATGACGGATCCGATGTTGATGATGGCGCCCATCATGATGACGGCACGGTCGCCGATCTCGACGCGGTCGCGGATGATTGCACCCGGCTCGATGCGGGCGTTGATGCCCTTGAGGTCGAGCATGGGCACGGCGGAGTTGCGGCAGTCGTTCTCCACATCGTAGTAGTCGATGGAATCGACGTTGGCGTCGAGAATTGCCTTGAGCTCATCCCAGTCGCCAAAGACGGTCTTGCCACGGCGGCCGCCATAGACATGCGCATTGCCCCACTGGACCTTCATGCCCGGCTTTTCGCGCACGTACAGCTTGACGGGCGTCTTTTTGGGCGCGGTGGCGATATAGTTGATAATCTCCTGTGCATCCATTTCGGCTGCGTTGCTCATTTGCGGTCTCTCCTTTGGGTGGATCCGGTTGATACCTGGTTAGGCAAACATGACCTGGTCGAACGTATAGAAGCCGTGCTCGCGGGTGACGAGTTTCTGCGCGGCTGCCAAGGCACCGTTGACAAAGATCTGACGACTCGTGGCGCGATGCGTGAGCGTGACCTCCTCGTCCTGGCCAAAGAAACTCACTTCGTGCACGCCGGCGACAGTGCCACCGCGCAGCGAGTGCACGCCGATCTCCTTGGGGTCGCGCGCTCCGCACATGCCCTCGCGGCCATAGACGGGGTGGTAGCCTGCCTCGGGCTCGGCTTCGACGACGGCGTCGAGCAGCAACTTGGCAGTGCCGCTGGGGGCGTCGACCTTTTGGTTGTGGTGCGTCTCGACGATTTCGCAGTCAAAGCCGGGCAGCTCTCGCGTGGCCTGTGCCACCAGATGACGCAGGGCTGCGATACCGATGGAGTAATTGCCGGAGTGCATGACGCGGGTGCTCTGACCCAGCTCGTGCAGGCGATCCATCTGCTCGGGCGTATAGCCTGTGGTGCCCGAGACCAACGCCGCGCCCGTGCGCTCGACATAGGCGACGACGGCGTCGAAGGTCGCAACGTTCGAGAAGTCGATGATGACGTCGGCTGCCGGAGCGTTCTCGAGCTCTGACAAGTCGAAGCCGATCTGGGCGACGATGTCAAAAACGGGCTCTCCGGCAGCGTCGACAATACCCTCGGCGGTAGTGCGGATGAGCGAGCCCATGCGGCCCGTTCCCATAATGACGGTCTTAATCAAGCAGACCAGCTCCCTTCAGAGCATCGGTAAGTGTAGCGCGCGTGTCGTCTGCCATGGGGCACAGCGGCATGCGGTAGTTTGCCTCGATCATACCCATCTGGGCGAGCGCTTCCTTGACGGGGATGGGGTTGACCTCGCTAAAGAGGGCATTGATGAGCGGCTGGCCGGCAATCTGGATATCGCGGGCACGTGCCACGTCACCGTCCAGATAGGCGCGGCACATGTCATGTACGAGCTGCGGCTGCACGTCGGCCCACACGCTGATGGTGCCCGAAGCACCCAGACTCATGAGCGGCACGGTGAGCGCGTCCTCGCCCGAGTACATGCGGAAGTCGTCGGACAGCAGGTGGGCGATCTTGGCAGCGTAGGCGACGTTGCCCGAGGCTTCCTTAATACCCATGATGTTGGGGTGCGCGGCCAAGCGCTCCACGTTGCGCTCGCTGATGCCGCAGCCACAGCGGCCGGGGATGTTGTACAGGATGCAGGGGATGTCTACGGCATCGGCGACGGTCTTAAAGTGCTGGTAGATACCCTCTTCGTTGGATTTGTTGTAGTAGGGGGTAATGAGCAGTAGACCGTCGGCTCCCAAGCCCTGGTAAGTGAGCGACTTGGTGAGCATGGTCTGCGTGGAGTTGGAGCCCGAGCCGGCGATGACGGGGACGCGTCCTGCAACTTGCTTGACCACCGCGGCGACAACGGAGTTGTCCTCGTCGTCGGTCATCGTGGCGCTCTCGCCGGTGGTGCCCAGGGCGAGGATGGCGTCGGTGCCATTTTGCAGGTGGAAATCGATAAGGCGCTCGAGCGCATCAAAGTCGACACTGCCGTCCTTTTTAAACGGCGTAACCAGGGCGACGATTGAGCCCTCGAGATTGCGGATGTCCATGTTCTTCTCCTTCGCTTCGGCGATCTGGATGCGCTTGTTCCATTGGGCGGCGACTGCCAGGCGCTCGTCTTGGGCGCGGCGGCGGGCACTTTCGGCGCGCGACTTGGCCAACAGTTCTCGGCCGCACGGCAGCACGTCGAGCGTGGCAAAGTAATCGCCCGGGCGCTCGGCGCGGCGGATGAGGTCGGCCGCGCCATCGGGGCGCAGCAGGACCTCGGCGGAGCGCAGCCGTCCGTTGTAGTTGTAGCCCATGGAGTAGCCATGCGCACCGGTATCGTGGATTACAAGCAGGTCGCCCATGTCGATATGCGGTAGCTCGCGATCGATGGCGAACTTGTCGTTGTTCTCGCACAGATTGCCCGTGATGTCATAGGTGTTCGTGACGGGCGCTGTGCCCTTGTCGGCGCCACCCGGCTGACCCATCACCGTAATGTGGTGGTAGGCACCATACATGGCGGGGCGGATCAAATCGACGGCGCTTGCATCGACACCGATATAGTCCTTGTAGATCTGCTTCTCGTGGATGGCCTTGGTGACCAGGCAGCCGTAGGGGCCCATCATAAAGCGGCCCATCTCGGTGTAGATTGCCACATCGCCCATGCCTGCGGGGACCAGGATCTCGTCGTATGCCGCGTGCACTCCCTCGCCGATGGCGTGAATGTCGTTGGCCTGCTGCTCGGGCAGGTAGGGGATGCCGACGCCGCCGGATAGATTGATGAAGGCGACGTGTGCGCCGGTCTCGCGCTCCAGGCGCACGGCAAGCTCAAAGAGGATGCGCGCGAGCTTGGGGTAGTAGTCGTTGGTGACGGTGTTGCTGGCAAGGAATGCGTGGATGCCAAAGTCCTCGGCACCCTTGGTCTTGAGCATACGGAAGGCCTCGAAGAGTTGCTCGGTGGTCATGCCGTATTTGGAGTCGCCAGGGTTGTCCATGATGCCGTTGGAGAGCTGGAACAGGCCGCCCGGATTAAAGCGGCAGCTGACCGTCTTGGGGATGGGCCCCGCAACACGCTCAAAGAACTCGATGTGGCTGATGTCGTCAAAGTTGACGATGGCACCCAGCTTGTCGGCGAGCTCAAAGTCCGCAGCCGGCGTGTCGTTGGACGAGAACATGATGTCGTGTCCCGTGATACCCAGCGAGCGGGCGATCATGAGCTCGGTATAGCTCGAGCAATCGCAGCCGCAGCCGTATTCGTTGAGAATGGAGATGAGTGCCGGGTTGGGGTTGGCCTTGACGGCAAAGTATTCCTTAAAGCCCGGGTTCCACGCAAAGGCGTCGCGCACCTCTTGCATGTTGCGGCGGATGCCCGCCTCGTCGTATAGATGAAATGGCGTGGGGAACTGCTCGACGATATGCTCGAGCGTCTCCTTGTCCACAAACGGCTGCTTGGCCGCATATGCCTCGTTGGGGGTCAATGCCATG
This sequence comes from Collinsella sp. LCP19S3_D3, assembly GCF_052121455.1. Taxonomy (NCBI): domain Bacteria; kingdom Bacillati; phylum Actinomycetota; class Coriobacteriia; order Coriobacteriales; family Coriobacteriaceae; genus Collinsella; species Collinsella sp. LCP19S3_D3. Next base: position 111,342 of record NZ_JBQKEF010000001.1, read on the forward strand.
TCCCGTAAACCTCGCTATCCAGACGGCGCCATCTGCGCATCGAATCCGCATAGCGTGGACCCAATGTCCGGATAGCGCTCCCGCATTGCTGCAGACAGTCCTGTGGGTGTTTCCCACAGGCCCACCAGGTTGTTCGTGCCCGAAAAACCCAGTTCGGCGGGTTTCGCCTCCCCGCGGGGTCAAAGCCTGCCGGCTCGCCCGCGGCTCTTCGTGCCCGCGCCTCTATCAAGTGGTAAAGACCCTATCACGTTGCACTTTACCAAACAAGAGTATTCGTATATAACGTTTAAAAAATGCAGGGATATGCTGGAAACATGTGCGCCACAATCCTGTATCACAATAAGTTGCAACAGATGTGCCTCACGAAGGGATCCTCTATGACCGAGCTCCAAGAACTCCGTCGCTATCGGCGCGATCTCCATCGCATTCCGGAGCTCGATTTCGATCTTCCGCAAACCATTGCCTATATCGAGGGCGTGCTGGCACCGCTCACCTGCGAAGTGACCCATCCGTGCCCCAGCTGCGTCTGCGCTTTCTTCGACGCCGGCGTTGATGCCGCGCATGCCACGGCGATTCGCGCCGATATGGATGCGCTGCCCATTGAGGAGGCGACAGGGGCGGCCTTTGCCTCGACCCATCCCGGCAAGATGCACGCTTGCGGACATGACGGTCACATGGCCATGGCACTTGCCGCCGCGACGTATGTCGACCGTACGATTCGCGAGCAGCCGGGCGCCATGAGGCGCAACGTGCTCTTTGTGTTCCAGCCGGCCGAGGAAACGACCGGTGGTGCCAAGACGGTATGCGAGAGCGGCGTGTTCGAGCGCTATGGGGCCGACCGCATTTTTGGCTTCCATGTGTGGCCCGATCTGCCTGCCGGCACGTTGGCGAGCTGTTCCGGTCCGCTGTTGGCGCGTTCGAGCGAGACGCATATCTATATTCACGGTACGAGCATCCATATTGCTAAGACCTATGGCGTGCCGGTCGAGGAGTCGCACGATGCCGCGTTGGCGGCAGCGAAGTTTTTGGTTGCCGAGCGCGAGCTGATGGACGAACTGGGCACCGACGAGCCCTGTATCGGCAAGTTTGGTCTGCTGCAGGCCGGTACGGTTTGCAACGCGGTGGCGGGGGAGGCCCATGTGGCCGGAAGCCTGCGTGTGTTTACGGACGGCATGTTCGACCGGGCGCGCGAAGGCGTGCGCCGCGTGCTGGACGATGCCTGTGCCGCAACGGGCTGCACGTACGATCTCGACTTTGCCGAGGGCTATCCGCCGGTCGACAACGACCCCGAGTTGTTTGCCAGCGTCGCGCCTGCCTTGCCCGGCCTGCAGCTTGTGGAGGAGCCGCTGTTAATTGCCGAGGACTTTGCGTTCTATCAGCGCCATCTGCCGGGCGTGTTCTTCTTGCTGGGCACGGGTGTGCCAGAGGGTCAAGAAAACCCGAGCGATTCGGATGGCTGTCCTGCCTATGCCACGAGCGCCCTTCACACCGATACCATGCTCTTTGACGAGGAAATCCTACTCAAGGGCCTCGATGTCTACAAACGATTGCTTTTGCTTGGTTAATCGGCGCGGGCGCATGTTCTAGAAAATACGAACAAATGTACGGTATAATAGAGATGTATGTCTGTAGAAACGTTTGACGTTATTAACGTAAGGCGATACTATGATTGCATCGTACAAAGATGAGGATACCGAACGTTTTGCAATGGGTGTGCGGGTCAGGAGGTTCGTGCCCTTTGAGCGGGTCGCATTGAGGAAGATTCGTCAACTGCAGGTTTGTGCTTCACTTGATGACCTTCGCGTTCCTCCGGGCAATCGTCTTGAAGCGTTGAAGGGCGATCGCGCCGGCCAATATAGTATCCGTGTTAATGAGCGCTATCGGGTCTGCTTTGAGTGGAGACAGGGGATGGCTTGGAATGTCGAAATCGTCGATTATCACAAGTGATGAGACCGCGCCCGATTTGCTGTCACCGGTGACTCCTGGTGAACTTCTCAAAGAGGAATTTCTTGTTCCTATGGGCATTTCTCAATATCGTCTTGCTAAGGAGACCGGGATTCCGGCACAGCGTATTGGGCAGATTATTTTGGGGAGGCGTCGTGTTACGGCTGACACCGATCTTCGCCTTTGCCGCTACTTTGGCCTAACGGATGGTTATTGGCTGCGCGCCCAGATAGCGTTTGACCTCGAGGCGGAAAAGAGGCGCATCGAGCCGGAACTGGATAAGATCGTTCCTGTTCAGCAGGCTATCGCATTGTAGTGTTCAAAGATGTTGAGGTTGGAGTGACGATGGGGCGACGCCGACAGTCTGCCGTTTATAGTCCCGGTGGGTGTGGATGCGGCTTGTTGTTGCTTCCGGTTATTGCTGTGAGCATTGGCGTTATGTTTGCGCTTGCCGGGTTGGCGGCAGCGGCAGTTTGCTGTTGATCGTGGCTATTGGCGTGACGATTTGGCTCTGCCGCAATCGTGAGCAACGCCGTGCCGACGGTAAAACCAATGTCGGCGGGGGTCGTCTTCCTGATTATTGCGTACCCGCTGAGTGTCAGCTGCCTGGTGTTCTTTGTCCTGTTGATGATCAGTGCCTTTACCGGGGAATCCGTAACGGTGGGGTAGGCTTCGACGAGCTTCTTGAGGATGAAGCGAGGGGGCGGACCCTGAATGAACCGCGCCCCGCATCAACAAGTTTCATTCGTTGTGTAGCAATCCGAATGCGCAAGCGTTTGGCGCGAGAGCACCGCCGCCAGCAACACGGGGATGCAGGCCGCAATCGCCAGCCCCCATGCCAGCCCATCGCAAAAGCGCGTCAACGTCGAGCCTGACCACGGCCATTTCCTGCTCGAGTTTGTAGGCTCGCTCGATGTGAGCTCGTCGATCTTGAGCTCCATAACCGCGCGGCTGCGCGAGTTGGACTCGACCACTCCGATCGGTGTTGCAGTGACGCCGATGAGCGTCACTGCAATAGACTCCACTGGATCTCCTGGCAGGACATAGGTCAACTTGCGAGTGCATTATCCGCTGTGGTCACAAATCAGCTGGCAACTGAGTAATCGGCCTAAAGCACGGGGTAAAATACGCCAAAGAGGAAGGAATGGAGGCTGAAATGGAAGAGTTCGAGTTCAAGGACGAGCAGCAGGAAGAGAGCGTGAAGACAACGCTGACGGAAACCGACCTTGAGCTTGACGATGCGGAAAAGAAGCCTCTCATGCAGGCCACCCGAGAAAAGGTGGAAGCCATTCCCGATATCGTTAAGGAGGGCGCAGCGAAAGCCGTCCAATTCGTCAAAGAACATAAGAAGGGGATTGCCTGGGCGGCTGCCATTGGGGCTGTCGCCTACGTTGCCAACAACTCGCATGAGAAAGATCAGCTGCTGGAAAAGAATACTCGGCTGACGGAAGAAAACGCTCAGCTGTCAGACGATCTCGTAATAGAGCGCGAGGTCTCAGACCGTTTGGCATCGCGAGTGGTGGAGCTCGAGAATCTCTGCGATGAGAAAGACGACTATTTCCGAGAGACGATTTCGGACGGACTGCGTCATGGAAGTTCCCTCGCCGGAAAGCACATGGCCGACCGAAGGCAATATCTCAATGAGGGGTAGGCCGGTTCTTGCTACGCGCCATTACGCCCAACGCCTAGCCTGCAACGCTGGGGCGGCGCACTCATTCCTGGCAGCAGCGCAGGAAAGACGTCTGCGCAGCCGTCAGGGGTGCTATTTGGTTCAGTTCCAAGCCTCATCCAGCCGTCAGCTAACCCGCCTGCCCCTCGCCGTCGTCGCGGCGTATCGCGCCCATCGTCTGCTTTGAGCCGCAGGCCGTGTCATTGCCGCCCACGATGGCCTTGTGGTTGTTGAATGTGGTCGGGCCCATGCGACCCTTGGGCGGTTCTCAGCCCGCATCTACCAGGATTCTGTCGAGCTCGTGCGAGCATCGAGCGTGCAGGGCATACTCGAGAGCGTCGTCGTCCGTATGGACCACGCCGTGCAGGTTCGCCATGTCGGAAATCGAGGCAAGGCGCTGCAGGCGTAGAACCAGTAGTTCAAATCGATGTTGGCAAGCCTCGAGGTGTCATCGGCGATGGACACGCGCTTCATGCTCTTCTATATGGCAGCCTTAGCTCTCAGCTAATGAATTCAAGTTTAATCCTTCCTACGATGTGCTGTGTACCGGCGCGGTAGCCGGATCGTAGGAAGGATGCATAATGAAAAAGCTCGAAAACGAAGTGCTGCTGAGCCGTCGCGCTGCACTTGGCGCATTCGCCACCGTCGCCTTGGGGACTGCCGGTCTTCTTGCCGGTTGTGGTAGCGATAAGGCGACCGTCACCGAGGACGCTGGCGATGGCGACAAGAAGGAAGAGGCGAAGAAGGAAGAGCAGCCTACGACTGACCTGGCGGTTGGCACGACGGTGACCACAGCTGCCGGTCTTTCCGTCGTTGTCGATTCCGTCCAGCCCGGCCTTACAAATTATGACGGTTCGACCATGACGGGCATTCACGTCACGTACGTCAACAATGGCGATGAGGGCGCAGATTACAATATCTACGACTGGAAGGGCGAGGACGCCAACGGCGCCCAACAGAATCAGGGTTACTACAGCGAGGGCTCCGATGAGCTGCAGTCTGGTACCCTTTCCGCCGGTGGCTCCGTGGCGGGCAATATCTACTTTGATGGCGATATCAAGAAGGCACTGTATTTTGCCAACATGTTTGATAAGTCTGCCACTGCAAGCTGGGTGCTGGCCTAGCATGTCGCTACCGTTGCGCCGGATGGGAGGTGAAGTCGTATGCCCGATAAAAAGCTGACCGAGGAGTTGCTCAATGAGCTTCTCGATGCGCCGAACATCGATGGCTATATCAGGGAGCACGACTTTGCCGCCCCGTCGCTTTCGGATTACCTGAAGCAGCTACTGCAGGAAAAGGGCTTGGAGCGCTCGCGCGTGGTTCGTATGGCCGATCTCAATGAGACCTTTGGCTATCAGATCTTTACCGGTGCGCGTCATCCGAGTCGCAATAAGGTGCTGCAGATTGCCTTTGCGATGGCACTGACGCTCAAAGAGACCAACCGTGCGCTGACGGCTGCCGGGGTAAGCGTCCTTAACTGCAAGGACCGCCGCGATGCGATTATCATCTTTTGCATCGATCGCGGGTGCAGCCTCCAAAAGGTCAACGAGGAGCTGTATCGCTTTGGCGAGGAGACGGTGAATTAGCCGCTGATATCTGAGCCGGCGGAGCTGTCGAACAACGATGCAAACGAACGGGGCGCGGATGCCATGGGGTGTCTGCGCCCTGCGCTATGATGGAGGCTATGGATACTCAGACCCCAACATATTCCAATGACGAGCTGACCGCAGCGCTTGCCGAGCACCTGGCGTCGCTCGATCGCGACGACAGCTATCGCGTGGAGCGTGTACTTAAGCGCTCGTCCGTTGAAACAACCGAGCTCGTGTACTTTGAAGGAACCGGCGGTGGTTCGCTCGGTCCCTTTGTCCGTAAACGCATCGATGCTTCGGCTCAAATCGGCGGGGCATACGAGCGTCTGTTTGCCGCTCAGCGGGCAGGCAGGCGTTTTGAGCACCTGCCCAGAATCGTCGATTGTCGTCGTGCGGGCGACGAGCTCAACGTGGTTATGGAATATATAGAAGGGGAGACACTCGGGGCACTGGTGGACCGTCTGGGATCCGCTCCCGATTATGCGCGTGAATTGTATCCTGTCCTTTGCGACGCCGTTGGCGAGCTCCATGCCGGTTTTGCAATGGCGGGAGAGGCTTCGGCGCCGGTGATCCATCGCGACCTCAAGCCGTCGAATATCATCGTGGCAGGTGCCAACTATACGCCTGATGACGGCCTGACGTTTTCATCGCTGGTGATTATCGACTTGGGGATCGCGCGCGTGTGGCGCGATGACGCCGATGCCGATACTGTCAAGTTTGGGACACGGCCCTATGCGCCTCCCGAGCAGTATGGGTTTGGGCAGACGAGCGTGCGAAGCGACGTCTACGCGCTCGGTGCCCTGCTGTTCTTTTGTTTGACGGGAGTCGACCCTAAACCAGGGCTCGACATGCGCGAGCAATGCGAGGTGCGCGGCATTCCCACTCCACTTGCCGATGTCGTTTGCATGGCGATGGCGCTCGATCCGGCCAAGCGCTTTGCAAGTGCGGAAGCGTTGGGACAGGCGACGCGCGCGGCATACGATCTGAGTCGCCCCGTGCGGCCTCTTGCGCCTGCGCCTGTCCGTACTCCGGCCTCGGAGACGTTGTTGACGCCCCAAGGGCTCCAGAACCCCGCAAGGCTTCCTAGGCCTGCCACCTCCGCTGCATGCGGTCTGCTCTCTCGCGTTCCGGAGTCCCTGGGGCGCATTTGGAATACGCTCGTCTGCTTCTCGCTGCTTGTGTTCTTTGCCGGAAGTCACTTTGCCGTCTTTCAACCCACGGGAGCAAACCAAAGCTACCCGACGTGGCTTCTCATAATCGAGTATTTTTTCTTTGTCGATGGCCTTATGGCGCTTACGCATTTTGCGGTGCTCGATAAGCGCCGTCTACGTCGGCGATTCGCACTGCTCGACAGCTATCGCGGCAAGAAACTCGCGAAACTCTGGCTCAAGGCATTGGGTGTGCTGCTCCTATGCATGATCGTCATAGTCGCGGTTGCCAATGCGACCGGCGTCGTCGATACCTCCGCTACCTAAAAGAAAAGGGCCCCATTGGGGCCCTTTGCAGTTGCACTTAGATGCGGTTCATCTGAGCGGCGACTTTGTTGTACCAGTCCTGCCACGTGGGTGGGCAGTACTTTTTGGCCGCAGCCGGGGTAAGGGTGGAGCCGTAGTTGGCGCCCAGATAGGCAACGTGAGCGAAGATGCCCTCGCTCCAGCTGCCAAAGCTGCGCCAACCGCCGCCACGTGCACTCCAGCCCCAGGCGTTGTAAGAATTGGCGCAATAAGCACCCTTGGTGCTCTCGATGCAGGCGATGGCGGGGGACCAACGGGGGTCGACACCGGTATTCCAAGCGGCGACGGCAAAGTTATAGCCCTGGCCTGCCATAGGGGAGCCGGCGAGGTAATTGTCGATGCGGCTCGTCCACTCATTAATGAACGAATCGTAATCGGAACTACCGGTGTTGGCGTTGTTCACCGTGGTGTCGATGGTGGTGTTGGCGTTGGTGGCTTGGCTGCTGGAATTGCTGCCGCTCACGCCCTCGCCCGAGAGCTTCTCGGCGGCAGCGGCCTTATCGGCCTCAAGCTTGGCAAGCTCGGCGGCATTTTCCTGCTCGGCTTTTGCCTGTGCCTCGCTGCGGAGCTGCTGGGCCTGCGCCAGCGCATCCTCGGCGTTTTTCTGCTCTGCCTCAAGCTGAGACTTGGCCTGCTGGAGCTCGGCCTTGTTCTGCTCGAGTTCGGTTTGCATGTTATTGAGCTCTTCGATCTCGTCGACGCTCGAGCTTGTGATCTGGTTGGTGTATTTGCAGGTCGTGATGAACTCACCCAGGCTCTGTGCGTTGACCAGGAAGCTCACGATGGGGTTGGTGCCCTTCTGGTACTTGTACAGATCGCGCATGGCGGCGCATGCCTTTTCCTGCTGATCGGGAAGCTTCGCCTCGATCTTTTCGATACTTGCCTCGTTGGCGTCAATCTGCTTCTGCAGATCGCCGAGCTTGGTACGGGCATCGTTGTAGGCGCTCGTGGCGGCTTCGATCTTCTGCTGGGCGGCGGCAAGCTGATCCTGCGTTGCCTGCGAGGCGGCATACGCCGCGACGGGGGAGAGCATCGGCGTGGCCGTCAACGCAACGGCGAGCGCGGCGCTCGTGATGATACGAGCCGGCTTCGACGCGATGAGCGCTGCGGTGCGATGATTCGAATGCTGCATCCAGTCCCTCTGCAATCAATCGTAGGTTATTGTTCCTCAGGTATTCTACTACTGCTTTCGACCTCAACTTGAACCTTAAAGGTTTTAAAGGGTCAAGTTGAACTTGAGACTTTGGCTTTGACCTGCAGTTATATCGAATTGTTGAGAAACCATAGAGTTCAACTTTAACGTTACGGGGGCCTGTTTGGGACGGGCTTTGGACTGTGAAAGCTATCTCAACGTTGGGGTTTGTGGCTATAAGGTCCCATTGCGGCGAGCTTGCCCTACTTCGTTGAGCGCCTGGGCGGGGGTGAACGAACAGGTGCCGTCGCCGAGTTTGATTACCCTGATGTTGTCCCCGGCGTGGGCATCGGAGACGAGGCCAAACTGCTCGATGGCGGTATCGTGTCCGCCGGCGACGGGCGTCTTGCGCGTGCCTTTGTGCGCCGATGTATCGATGGAGGTGATGTAGGCGGCACCGTCGTAAGCGTCGTTTGCGGTGCGCAGAGGATCAGTCGCTTGCGCGCGCTGCGCCAACTCGCATTTTGCGGCATCGAGGATGGGGTTATCGGTTGGAAGTTCCTGGAGCACGCGTGCGCCTTTCACTCGGGGGTATCAATATGCTGAACCCTACAACAACGGTGGGTTCATTACCGTTTGTCATACGGCGGTGAGCGCGGCCTTCATGCTGGATAATTGCGTTGATTGTCATAGATACAGTGGAGCTTTAGGAGGAAACGGTCCGGCACGCTAAAATAAACGGGTTGCATAAAGACCGCCCGTTGTGGGCAGTTCTAGATAGGAAGTTTCCATGGCATTGCAGTTTACAGAGCGCGAGTTTATCCCCGTGCTGCTCGGCGGCGACATCAACGCCTATTCGGTGGCGCGCGCCTTTTACGAGGAGTATCAGGTCAAGAGCCTGGTCTTTGGCAAGTACCAGACCGGTCCTGCGTACCGCAGCCAGATTATCGACTACACGCCCAATGTTGATATCGACACCATGCCGGTCATGATCGAGACCATTAACGGTGTCGCGCAGGCCAATCCCGATAAGAAGATTATTCTCATGGGCTGCGGCGACAACTATGTCGCGCTTGCCGCACAGGCTCAGGATGCCGGCGAGCTTGCCTCAAACGTCATCGCGCCCTATGCGCCCTACAGCATGCTCGAACAGTGCCAGAAGAAGGAAATCTTCTACGAGCTGTGCGAGAAGCACGGTGTTCCCTATCCGCATACGTTTACCTTTACCATGGCCATGCTCAACGCCCAGGGCGAGGCTCCTGCCGAGGTGCTCGACCAGATCGATTTTCCCTTCCCGATGATCCTGAAGCCTTCCGACGGCATCATGTGGTGGGAGCACGAGTTCGAGGGCCAGAAGAAGGCCTACGAGATCGCCGATCGCGCCGAGCTGGAGCAGGTCATTCGCGATGTATATGCGAGTGGCTACACCGATGATCTGATCCTGCAGGATCGCGTGCCCGGCAACGACGAGTACATGCGCGTGCTTACCAGCTATTCCGACCGTAACGGCAAGGTGCGCATGATGTGCCTGGGCCACGTGCTGCTCGAGGAGCACCAGCCTCACGGCGTTGGCAACCACGCCTGCATCATCACCGAGCCCAATGACGAGCTCATGGGCGGCGTGCGCAAGTTGCTCGAGGACCTCAAGTTTACGGGCTTCTCCAACTTTGACGTCAAATACGACAAGCGCGACGGTTCCTTCAAGTTCTTCGACTTCAACACTCGCCAGGGCCGCAGTAACTACTACGTCACCAACAGTGGCTTTAACGTTGCCAAGTACGTAGTGGACGAGTATGTGTACAACCGCCCGTTTGAGCCTGAGTTTGTGACGGCGCAGAACGAGGCGCTGTGGATGGTTGTCCCCATGGGCGTGGTCGATAAATACGTCAAGGATCCCGAGCTGCGCGCTAAGGCGCATCGCCTGGTCAAGGAGGGTAAGGCCGCCGACCCCTCGTTTATGAAGGGCGACTTTGTCTTTAACCGCTGGCTGCGCATGTGGCACACCAAGCTGCGTCACTTTAAGCTGTTTAAGACGTATTACAAATAGGATGAACGTCGCGCCCGCCCGGTTTGTATCGGACGGGCGCGGGTATGATACGCGCAATGCTGCGAGCGTCACCAAGGAGGCGGCGATGGAAAAGCTGGGAGTTATCGGCGGTATGGGCGCCGAGGCCACGTCGTATTACTACGACCAGGTGGTGCGTCACACGGCAGCCGCCCGCGATCAGGAACATATCGACATGGTGGTGCTCTCTAAGTCGACCATGCCCGACCGCACGCTGGCCATTAAGACCGGCGACCATACCGAGCTGCTGGCGACCATGAAGGAATGCGCGCAGGCGCTCGAGACGCTGGGCTGCGCGCACATTGCCATTCCCTGCAACACGTCGCACTACTTCTACGATCAGATTCAGTCGTTTACCTCGGTCCCCATCATCCATATGCCGCGCGAGTCGGTGCGCTATGCGCTTGCCGGCGTGGTGATGGGGGAGTGTGAGTTCGACCCCAACTTGAGCATGCCGGCCGAGCCGGTGCGCAAGATCGGCATCATGGGTACCGATGGCACCGTGGGTGCCGGCGTCTACGGTCGCGAGTGCGAGGCGGCGGGCGTCGAAGTCGTTTATCCCAGCGAGAAGCGCCAGGCCGATGTGATGTCGCTTATTTACGACGATGTGAAGGCAGGACGCGAGCCCGATATGGATAAGTTTGACCGAGTGATGTGGGAGTTTGCCCGCAGCGGCTGCGACCGCGTCATTCTGGCCTGCACGGAGCTTTCGGTGCTGCAAAAGTATCGCGAGATGCCCGAGATCACCCTCGACGCCATGGACGTTTTGGTACGCGAGTCCATCATCCGCAGCGGCGCCCCCTACCGCCTGTAGCTCTCGACCTGCCAAAAAGGGACAGGTTTATTTTGGTAGGTTTTATCTGGGGAAACAGTGAGGCCCCGGCTCGTTTAATGCGAGCCGGGGCCTTTTGCATTTTGCGGTTGCTGCTTGTTGCTGGAGCTTAAAGGACGAGACTGACATTTGCCCATATAAAACCGACCAAAATAAACCTGTCCCTTTTTGGCAGGTTAGAACAAGAATCCGAGGACGATGAGGGCAATGCTGGCAATAAGTATGGCAATGTCCATGCCCTTAATGGGATAGCGCTTGTACGAGCTCGCGCGCGTACGCAGATAAAAGCCACGTTGCTCGGCCGCCAGGGCAGTGGCATCGGTCTTGCCCACGGAGCTCACCAGCAGCGGCACGCAGAGCGGTAGCATGAGCTGGATCTTCTTGAGGGGGTTCTTGGTGTCGTATTCAACGCCGCGCGCGGTCTGCGCCTCCATGATGGCGTTCATCTCCTGGCTAAAGACCGGTACAAAGCGCAGTGCCGTGGTAAACGTGAACGCATAGCGGTACGGCACGTGCAGCACCTCCACGCAAGCGTTAGCGAGATCGCCGAGCTGCGTGATGGTGAGCATGAGGATGAGCGGCAGCGCCACGCCGAGCAGGCGAAGCGCCGCCTTGGTGCCGGTGATAAGACCATCTGTGGTAATCCAGGCAAAGATGGGGGCTCCGGTGCGGATAAAGGCGGTCTGCAGGACCAGCATGATTAGTGAGAGCGGCACCATGAGCTTGACGAGCGAGACGAGGCCTGCGGTCGATTTGGCGTAGATGCCCAAGATAAAAGTCAGCACAAGCAGGGCGATCAGGAGCACATAAGTGTCGCCGAGGAAGGTCGCCAAGATAATAGCCGCGGCCAGGGCTAGCTTGGTCACGGGGTTCAGCCGGTGCAGCAGTGAGTCTCCGGGCACGTAGTCGATCACGTTAGTCATGCTTGAGCATCTCCTTTACCAGGTCGACCAGATCGGAGACCTGACTGATTCCGGCGAATCGGGGCGAAACGTCGCGCGCGAGTTCTTTGGACAGGGCCACAACCTGCGGTGGCTCCACGTAGGCGGCGCGCATGAGGGCATCGTCGGCGAAGATCCGGTTCGCGTCGCCGCGCTCGAGGATGCGTCCGTCTGCCATGACTACCAGGCGCTGGGCAAAGTCCGAGACGACCTCCATGTCGTGGCACACCATGATCACGGCGCAGCCGCGCTCGGCCATCTCGCTCACCGTCTCCATCACGGTCATGCACTCGCGGTAATCGAGGCCGCTCGTGGGCTCATCGAGCAGAACCACCTGTGGGTCGAGCACAACCACGGACGCTAGGGCGACCATCTGTCGCTGTCCGCGCGAAAGCGAGAACGGCGATTCGTCCAAGGGGAGCCCAAAGCGCTCCGCCGCCACCCGTGCACGCTGGCGGGCCTCGTCGGTGCCGACACCGTGCAGTTCAAGACCAAAGGCAACTTCGTCGAGTACGGTGTCGCGGCAGAGCTGGCGGTCGGGGTTCTGGAACAGCGTCGCGCATTTTGCAGCGATCGCGCTGGTGGGGACGTCGGCGGTGTTCATCCCCGCCATACGCACGGTTCCCGACGCAGGATGCAGAAGGCCGTTCAACAGCTTGGTGAGCGTGGTCTTGCCAGCACCGTTCTGGCCGATGATGCCTACGAGCTCGCCGGGATAGACGCACATGTTGAGGTTGCTGACCGAGGCACCGCCATGGGGGTAGGCAAAGGTCACATCGGTGAGTTCGACTACTGGCTCCTGATTGACGCCGCGGGGGACCGTCGGGATATGGGGAGAGGTCTCGGGCACATCGGCGGGCGCGTCCTTGCTCGTTGCATCCGCAAGTAAGGACGAGATAAGCTGGTGCGCTTCGGAAACATTGAGGCAGGGCGCCTGATCGCTCGGCAACAGACCCACTTCTGCCAGGCTGTTTGCGATGCGCGCGACGCGGGGACTGTCGACGCCCATCTGGCGCAGCTCGCTTGCGTGGGCAAAGACCTGGTGGGGTTCGCCGTCAAACGCGAGCTTGCCGTCTGCCATGACGAGGACGCGGCTGCAGTATTTCGACAACAGCGCGACCTTCTGCTCGATAACAACCACGGTGATGCCGTGTTCGCGGTTGATCTGGCGCAGCGTGTCAAAAACGAGCGTGGAGCTTGCCGGGTCGAGCGCTGCCGTGGGCTCGTCGAGCACGAGCACGTTGGGCGCCATGGCGATGATCGCGGCGATTGCGACTTTCTGCTTCTGCCCGCCCGAAAGCGTGGCAATCTCGCGGTGGCGCAGGTCGCTAATGCCGACGGTCGTCAGCGTCTGGCTGATGCGCTCCTCGATTTGATCGTGCGGTATGCCAAAGTTCTCGAGGCCAAAGAGCATCTCGTCTTCAACGATGGGCGCAACCATCTGGGCATCGATGTCCTGCAGCACGCTTCCCACCACGCGCGAGATATCCGTGAGGGTGATCTCGCAGGTGTCGCGGTCATCGACGAGCGTGGCTCCAAAGAGCTGGCCGGTGTAATGGTGGGGGATGGCTCCGCTCATAACGGCGGCAAGCGTCGATTTGCCGGCGCCTGAGGGGCCGATGACGCCCACAAACTCACCCTTTTCGATGGCGAGTGAGACGTGATCGAGGGCATTCTGCGCCTCGTGCCCATAGGAAAATGAGACGTCATCGAGCTTGATGATGGTATTGCTGGAGCTCATGGGGGCCTTTCTATCGTAAAAGAGCACCGGCCGCAAAACGACCGGCGGTCTACATGGTAGCAAGTATTACTACTTGGAGAAGACCTTCTTGAGCGGAATGCTGAGGGCCTGGACCAGGATGGCGTTGAAGACGGCGGTGCCTGCGTGTGGCTTGTCGGCTACTTAGTCGTTGAGCTTGAGGGCCTTCTTGATGGGGATGTAGAGGGCGGTCACGATGATGGCGTTGGCAACACCGGTGGCGACGACGACAGGAGCCATGACGCCCATGAAAGCCGGGTTGTTCATGACGCCAAAGGAGAAGATCGCCGCGTAGATCATGCCGGAGATGAAGGTGACAACAAAGGTGCTGACGAGCGGGAGCAGGCCCTTGACCTTGGAGTCGGCGAGCACGGAGACGAGCAGAGCCATGACCATGGCGGCGACGGGCTCGGCGATCAGGTCGGGGCCCTTGACGGAGGCGGTGATTTGGATTACAACGCCGGCGAGGAGGCCGATAATCGCGGATTGGCCGATGTTGGGCTTGACGATGAGAATCTCGAGGCAGAAAGCCGCGATGATGAACTCGGGCGAGAGGAAGCCTCCGGTGAGGCCGCTAAAGAACTTGGAGACGGTCATGTTGAGGACGAAACCGGCGGCGAGGAGGATGGCATAGAGAGTGAGTGCCTTGAGGTCGAGTTTGCCGCGGTCAGTGGTCTGGACGGTGCGGGGCTGGGCGGTGGTGTTCTGAGACATGTTGAAAATCCTTTCGGAAGGGGAGTGCAAGGGAAAAGCGGAGGCGCGTGATGCGAATGCGATCGGGCTCGAGATAGAAAAAGGCCCCCGGTCGAAACCGGAGGCCTTTCAATCACCTAGAGCGCAAAAACAGGCGTGAGGGACTCACTGTCGACCGATCGTATTCGCATCACGCCACCACCAGTTGTTGAGGGACTTCATCGCGTTCTTCATCTTGGTGGCTCCTTTCGTGATGCCATGGCGCAGTCGCACCTTGTTTCTGTTGCGTTGCACTATAGCACAGCAAAGTGTTTGCGGGGAATCTTTTTTGAAAGATTTCAGCGACGTTTCCCGCCGGTCGAAGGGGCGGGCTGAGCGGGGGGCGACCTTGGCCATCCCGCCCGCGCCTTAAGGTGTGGGGTTCTTAGGCCTTCTTGCGACGATAGATCACGAAGCCACAGACACCGATGATGATGGCGCCAACACCCATGGCGGCCATGTTGTTGCCCTTGGACTTCTCCTCGGTGATTGGATGAATATCATACCAATGTGGATTTACTTCTTTCGGCGGTGAATCAGGTTGATGGCGTAGCCCACGAGCAGGGCCAGAACGATGACGATAAAGCCAAGGATAGGGTTGTCGTTCACGGGGCTCTCCTATTTTCCGAGTGGTGAGAATTCGTCGACGATGAGGTCGAGGCATTGCGGAAGCGCGCGGGCGCCAAAGACACCGGAGTTGCTGGAGATGATCTCGCCATCGAACTGCATGCCCAGCGACGGCGTGCAGGTAATCTTGGCTTCCTTGGTCTGGATAATCTTAAACTGCGGGCGGCCGAGCACCTTGCCGGCGGGGTCGAGCGCGGCGGTGATCACCGTGGGGAGCAGCTGCACCGTGCGCACGGGTTCAATAACGACGATGTCGACCATGCCGTCGTTCATGCGGCAGTTGGGGAACAGGTTGATGTCGTTTTGGATGACTGAGGTATTGCCCGCCATGCAGCAGATGCCGTCGAGCTCCTCGACCATGCCGTCGTGTTCAATGGTAAAGTGCGCCACCGTGGGGTTGGGCGTGGCGAGCGCGGAGAGGAAGTAGGCGATCTCGCCAATGTCGTTTTTGGTGGGGGCGGCCTTCATCATGATCTCGGCGTCGAAGCCCGAGCCGGCGATGATGATAAAGCCGTGGCGCTTCTCGTTACCGTTCTCGTCGATCCAAAAGAGCTCACCCATGTCCACCTTGACCGTGCGGCCGGCGCGGCAAGCCTTGGCAAGCGCCGCCGCCTCGGGGGCATTACCGATGTTGTTAAAGAACAGGCAGGCCGTGCCGGAGGGGAAGATGAGCGTAGGGACACCGCACCCGCGCATCTGGTCGAGCACGTTGGAGACGGTGCCGTCGCCGCCCGAAACGACTACGCGGTCGAACTCACGAACGTCCGCTACCGCGTCCTCGGGCTCCATGCCATCGCCGATAAAGCGCATTACGACCTCGTCGCCGCCCTGTGCAAGAGCGTGCGTGAATGCGTAGATTTCATCGGAGCTGGGACCCGATGCCGGGTTGTGGATGATAAGGCAGCGCATACTTACGTTCCCGTTCTGTGACTAACCGAGTATAGTTGTAGGGCAATGCCGATATCCTACCCGTGTTTTTCGGGCTTAACCTTATTCGATGGGTTGATATGTACATTTCCACACATCAGGCTCTACTCGACTTTTGTCAGCGCGCTCGTGAGTTCGACGCGATTGCCGTCGATACCGAGTTTTTGCGCGAGCGCACGTTTCATCCGCGCCTGTGCCTGGTTCAGATTGCCACCCCTGCCGAGAGCGTCGCGGTCGATCCTTTGGTGATCGACGACTTATCGCCGCTGGCCGAGCTTATGGCCGACGAGAGCGTGGTCAAGGTCTTCCACGCCTGCTCGCAGGATATGGAGGTTATGCTCCACACCGTGGGCGCGCTGCCGCGACCGATTTTTGACACGCAGGTCGCCGCCGCCTTTTTGGGTGAGCGCCAGCAGATTTCCTACGGCGCGCTCGTTCAGACGTTCTGCGGCGTATCGCTGCCCAAGACCGAGTCGCTGACCGATTGGTCGCGCCGCCCGCTGAGCGATAAGCAGATTGAGTACGCGATCGATGACGTCAAGTATCTGATCGTCGCCTATACCGAGATGATGAGCCGCCTGCGCGAGCTTGGCCGCGTGGATTGGGTGCTCGACGAGTTGCGCCCGCTGGCCGACGAGTCGCACTACCGCGCCGACCGCCATGAGGCATTCCGCAAGGTCAAGCGCATCAACTCGTGTAGCCGCCATCAGCTGGGCATTGCGCGCGAGCTTGCCGCCTGGCGCGAGGACCGCGCCGAGCGCCGCAACATCCCGCGCAAGTGGGTCATGTCCGACGATACGCTGCTGGCGCTCGTCAAGCGCAATCCCGTGCGCGTTGAGGAGTTCCGCAGCATCCGCGGCACCGATCAACTGGGGGAGCGCGATGTGGACGGCGCGCTCATGGCCATCAAACGCGGCGCGAGCTGCCCGCACGATCGCCTGCCGCTCATGGTGCGCGGACATCGCCAGATCTCTCCGGAGCTGGAGAGCGTGACGGATCTCATGTACGCGCTCATTCGCCTGGTTGCCGAGCGTTCGGGCGTGGCGACCTCGGTCATTGCCTCGCGCGATGACCTGGCCGACTATATTGAGCATCCCGAGCAGAGCCCTTTGCGCGAAGGTTGGCGCTTTGAGCTCGTGGGCTCGCGCCTGGACGATCTGCTCTCGGGCAACATGGGGTTGACGGTGAAGGACGGCAAAATCGAGCTCCTGTAGGTATATGGTTACGCGGTTTTACCAAACCGCGTAACAGCTCGACGCTGCAAACGGCCGAGAGCGGCAATCTGACGTTCAATCGTCGCTCGCGTACCAAAGTACGCGTCGCTTCTCTTTCACGTCACCTTGCTCGCTCTCGGCCGTTTTCGCTGACATTGCCAAAACATCGATGCTGTCTCGTTGGCTGGGCGAGTGGGTAGAATGCCTCCAACGTGTAACTCGATTCGGAGGAATTCGCATGCCCTATTACTATGGTTATGGCTTTGGCATCGACCCGCTGTACCTGCTGGTCGTCCTTGTTTGTACGGTGCTCGGTCTTGCCGCGCAGAGCTATATCAACTCGACGTATAAAACCTGGTCCAAGGTTCGCTCGGACGGCGACACGGGCGCTGCGGTTGCGCGCCGCATGCTCGACGCCAGCGGTTGCAATGCCGTGGGTATCAAGAGCGTTGCCGGTGAGCTCACCGACCATTACAACCCGCAGGATAACAACCTGTATCTCTCGGATGCCAACCGTTCGGGCGGATCGGTCGCAAGCGTTGCCGTCGCCTGCCACGAGGCGGGCCACGCCGCCCAGCGCCAAAGCGGCTATGCCATGATGAAGGTGCGCACTGCCCTGGTCCCGGTCGTCAACTTTACCCAGAACACCTGGACCATCGTGTTGCTCTTGGGCCTGTTTATGAACATTGCCGGGCTCACGACCCTCGCGCTGATCTTCTTCTCGTTTAGTGTGTTGTTCCAGCTGGTTACGCTGCCGGTCGAGATTGATGCCAGCCGCCGCGCCGTGGCGTACATCGAGCAGTCGGGCATGAGTTCCAAGCAGGTCAACGGTGCCAAGAAGGTCCTGACGGCAGCCGCGCTTACCTATGTTGCCGCAGCGCTCACCTCGATCATTCAGCTGCTCTATCTGATGGCTCGCTACAACAGAAACTCCAACCGATAACAAATTGGCTTGACAGGCGCCGCGGGGATTTGTGTCCCCGCGGCGCTGTACTATGTGTTGGACTTGAATTTGCGCAGGGCTGGAGCCTTTGTGCACGATAACGAAAGGAGGCTGCGTGGCAGGCTGGAATCTAACCGGCAATGCTGTTTCCGCTGAGTTTGACGGCTCGGACGATCAGGAGCGCAAGGAACTCAGCGTGAGCCAGGCGGTGGAGATCGCCGCCGGTGCACTCGATGCTATTCCGCAGCTGAGTGTTTTGGGCGAGGTCACGGGTTTCCGTGGCCCCAATGCCCGAAGCGGCCACTGCTACTTCCAGATTAAGGACGATTCGGCCGCCGTTGACTGCATCATTTGGAAGGGTGCCTATCTCAAGCGCACGTTCGATCTGCGCGACGGCATGCAGGTGAGCTTTAAGGGTAGCTTCAATCTCTATAAGCCCACGGGCCGCATGAGTTTTGTCGCCCGCTCGTTTTCGCTGGCGGGGGAGGGTCTGCTGCGTCAACAAGTGGCGCAACTGGCCGAAAAGCTGAGCCGCGAGGGCCTGATGGACGAAGCGCGCAAGCGCCGCATCCCGGTGTTCTGCTCGCGCGTGGCGGTCGTCACCTCGCTTTCGGGTGCCGTAATCGATGACGTCAAGCGCACATTGCGTCGTCGCAACCCACTCGTCGAGCTCGTTTGCGTGGGTGCCAAGGTTCAAGGCGAGGGTGCGCCGGCAGAGCTCATTGAGGGTTTGCGTCGCGCCGCTTCCATTACGCCGGCGCCCGATTGCATTTTGCTGGTGCGCGGCGGCGGCTCCTTCGAGGACCTCATGACCTTCAATGACGAGGAGCTTGCCCGCGCGGTGGCGGCTTGTCCTGTGCCCGTGGTGACCGGCATTGGGCATGAGCCCGATACCTCGATCTGCGACATGGTGAGCGACCGTCGCGCCTCCACGCCAACGGCGGCGGCCGAATCGGTGGCGCCGGCTATGACGGAGTTGGCCGACGTGCTTGAGACGCGCCATCAGCGTCTGGGCGCCGCGATGGCTTCGATGATCGGGTCGAATCAGGTCGATCTGGAAATGCTCGATCAGCGTGGTCGCCGCGCTTGGGACACCTATACGGCTCGTCTGGGCGACGCGCTCGATGCCGCCGCACGCCGTCCGTGCCTCAACGACCCCACATTTATGGTCGAGCGTCGCGAGTCCGAGCTTGCCCTGACGGCCGATCGTCTGTCCGGCGCCATAACGCGTTCGGTTGGGGCCTTCCGCTCCGACTTTGAGCGCCTGCCCGAGCGCTTGATCGCAAGCACCTCGGGGCTCGATGGCAAACTCCATGCGCTCACGCTTGCGAGCTCCCGTCTGGAGCATCAGGGGCGCACGATGCTCAGCAAGCCCGCGTCCGACCTGGGCCGAGCTGCTGCGTCGCTCGATGCCTTGTCGCCGCTCAAGGTGCTTGCCCGCGGTTACTCCATCGCGTACAGCGATGACGGTGTGGCTACGAGCGCCAAGAACTTTAAGCCGGGCGACGCTATTCGCGTGCGCATGGCGGACGGCAACGTGGCAGCAACCGTCAACGCGGTCGAGTAGACCGCGTTTCATAGTGATAGACCCTTAGGAAAGGAAACAGATATGGCAGAGAAGACCCCGGTCGAGCAGCTTACGTACAAGCAGGCCTCGCAGGAGCTGGAGCTCATCATCCGCAGCCTGGAGTCGGGCGATATGGAGCTCGAGGAGTCGCTCGAGAGTTATACCCGCGGCGTCGAGCTCCTCAAGAGCCTGCGTACCCGCTTGTCCGATGCCGAGCAGAAGGTCTCGGTGCTCCTTAAGGACGTCGACGGCAACGACGTGCTCGCCGACGGCGAAGCCGCCAACACCGACGACAACCTTTCGTTCTAACCACCTCGCAGCCTACTTTGGGGTAGTCTTTTTGGGACGGGGCTTTTTTGACTACCCTTGCGCGACGGCTCGCCAGGTGCCTGCGCTTGCGAAAAAGTAGTCAAAAAAGCCCCGTCCCAAAAAGACTACCTTGGTCTGTGAGAAAGGAACCAACCATGTGTGATTGCATCTTCTGCAAAATTGCCAACCACGAGATCCCCTCAACCGTCGTTTACGAGGACGATCAGGTCATCGCGTTCGACGACCTCAATCCCCAGGCGCCGGTCCACACGCTCGTAATCCCCAAGAAGCACTACAGCGACATCGCCGACAACGTACCGGCCGAGACCATGGGCGCCATGGCTCACGCCATCCAGGAGGTCGCTAAGGCCAAGGGCCTGGAGGACGGCTTCCGCGTCATCTCCAACAAGGGCGTCAATGCCGGCCAGACCGTCATGCACTTCCACATGCACGTCCTCGGCGGCAAAAACCTGGGCGAGAACCTCATCTGAGGACGCTTCTTCCGTGGGATGAGGCGAAAGCTTAGGCACCGATAACTTATATATCAACGCAATAAACCCGAGCGCGAGGGCGTTTGGGTTTATTATTGAAGCGTATGTAACCTGGCGGCGCCACACCGCCTGTTAGTAGGGAGACACATGAACGTTCTGGTCGTCAACGCAGGATCTTCGACGCTTAAGTATCAGGTCATCGATACCAAGTCCCACAAGGTTTCCGCAAAGGGCTCCTGCGAGCGCGTCTGCTTTACCGGCGGTACCTTCACCCACGCTGCCAACGGTTCCAAGAAGGTGACCGAGAACATCGAGTTCCCCGACCACAAGGTCGCCATCGAGGTCGTCCTGAAGGACCTCGAGGCCAACGGCGTCAAGATCGAGGGTATCGGCCACCGTATCGTTCAGGGCGGTTGGTACTTCGGCGATTCCTCCCTCGTCGACGAGGACGTCCTCGCCAAGATCCGCGAGGTCGCTCCGCTCGCCCCGCTGCACAACAACCCCGAGGCCAACGTTATCGAGTACTGCCTCGAGCAGTATCCCGACCTGCCCAACGTCACGGTCTACGACACTGCTTTCCACTTCAATATGCCCGAGGTCGCCAAGACCTACGCCCTGCCCAAGGACGTCTGCGACAAGCTGCACATCCGTAAGTACGGCGCCCACGGCACCAGCTACCGCTACATCTCCAAGAAGGTTGCCGAGATGACCAACGGCGAGGCTCGCAAGGTCGTCGTGTGCCACATCGGTTCCGGCGCTTCCCTGTGCGCTATCGAGGACGGTAAGTGCATGGACACCACCATGGGCTTGACGCCGCTCGACGGTGTCATGATGGGCACCCGCTGCGGCTCCATTGACCCGGCTACCGTGTGCTACCTGCAGCGCGAGGGCGGCTACACCTTCGACGAGGTCGACGAGATGATGAACAAGAAGTCCGGCCTTTTGGCTGTGACCGGCGGCAAGACCAACGACTGCCGCAACGTCGAGGAGCTCGCCGCTGCTGGTGACCCCGAGGCTCAGCTCGCCTTCGATATGTTCGTCTACAAGATTGCCGCCAAGGCTGCCGAGATGGCCACTTCCATGTGCGGTATGGACACCCTGGTCTTTACCGCCGGCATCGGCGAGCACGCTCCGGCTGTCCGCGCTGGCGTGGCCGACCGTCTGGCCTTTATGGGCGTTAAGATGGATCATGCCCGCAACGCCCTGCGTGGCGACGGCGCCTGGTGCCTGTCCGCCAAGGATTCCAAGGTCAAGATCTTCGTCATCCCCACGGACGAGGAGTTCATGATCGCTTCCGACGTCGAGCGCATCGTCAACGGCAAGTAATTGCAAGAGGGGAGGGGCTGGACGACCGAGCGCCGTTCGGCCCCTCTTTTGCGCTCGTTGGGCGATATGCTGATAGCTATTTATCAAGATATGATAACTTCTTATTAACATGCGGCCGCCTTAAGGGGTCTGCGTCGACCGTATTGCACTGCAAAGGAGTCTCATGAACGTACTTGTTGTCAACGCCGGCAGCTCAAGCCTTAAATATCAGCTTTTGGATACCGATACCCGCAAGGTTTTCGCCAAGGGCAACTGCGAGCGTATCGGATCGGACATGGGCGTCTTTGGCCACTCCGAGAACGGTGGCGCCAAGCAGACCGAGGAGGTCCCTTTCCCCGATCATCGCTCTGCTATCGCTCGTGTGCTCGAGGAGCTCGAGAAGACCGACTTTACGATTGATGGCATTGGGCATCGTATCGTTCAGGGCGGCTGGCACTTCGATGATTCCGCAGTCGTTGACGACGAGGTTATGGCCAAGATTCTTGAGGTGGCACCGCTTGCTCCGCTGCACAACTACGGCGAGGCCGCGGCAATCGAATATTGCCGCGAGAAGTATCCGGAGCTGCCCAACGTGGCCGTCTTCGACACCTCGTTCCACATGACCATGCCCGAGGTCGCCTACACCTACGCGCTGCCCAAGGACGTGTGCGACAAGTACCACGTGCGCAAGTACGGCGCACACGGTACGAGCCACCGCTACGAGTGGATGATGGCCAAGGAGATCCTGGGCTCGCGCTGCCACCGTCTGCTTTCGTGCCATCTGGGCAACGGTGCTTCGCTCGCCGCCATCGAGGACGGCGTGTGCCGCGACACCACGATGGGCCTCACGCCGCTCGATGGCCTGATGATGGGCACCCGTTGTGGTTCCATTGACCCGGCCACCGTGTGCTACCTCCAGCGCGAGGGCGGCT
Source organism: Collinsella sp. LCP19S3_D3 (assembly GCF_052121455.1). Taxonomy (NCBI): domain Bacteria; kingdom Bacillati; phylum Actinomycetota; class Coriobacteriia; order Coriobacteriales; family Coriobacteriaceae; genus Collinsella; species Collinsella sp. LCP19S3_D3. The sequence goes on from NZ_JBQKEF010000001.1 coordinate 133,834, forward strand.
ACAGCTATCAGGAAGTCGATGACATGATGAACAAGCAGTCTGGTCTGCTTGCCATCTCGGGTATCTCCAACGACGCCCGCGACATCCGCACGCGCGCCTCCGAGGGCGATGAGCGCTGCCTGCTCGCCTTCGACATGTTCGCCTACAAGGCCATGCAGCAGGCCGGTTCCATGATCGCATCCATGGCGGGCGTGGACACCATCACCTTTACCGCCGGTATCGGCGAGAACGACTGGTCGATCCGCAAGGCCATCTGCGACTGCTTTGAGTGGCTGGGCGTACGCATCGACAACAACAAGAACCGCGAGGCCGTGGGCAACGGCCCGCAGGTCATCAGCGCCGCCGGTTCCGCCGTCACCGTCATGGTCATCCCCACCGACGAGGAATACATGATCGCCCACGACGTCGAGCGTCTGACCGCGAACAACTAGCGTGCCGATTGCATGTAAACGAAAGGCCTCCGAAGCAACAGCTCCGGAGGCCTTTTTTACTAGCAGAAGGACAGCGGAAACTCCATCCCGTTTCGAGCACAAATTCTGGGACACGCTTTCCGGTTGAGGCACGTTGCGGAAAATGCGACCCACAACAAAGCAAAATTCCGTCCCACAGTTTCCCAAACAAGCCCCAAGCGGAAGCTGCATCCCACAATCCGCCCCCAAACCGGGACACGCTTTCCGGCACAACAACCGCCGAGGCCCTATCAGCCTTTCAAATCCAAAGCGACCATATCCGCATCGTTTGCCCCCCAGCAACGACACCCATCCGTTCAGGATTCTCAGCCCCAACTCGTAGCCAAGCCGCCGTCCACTCCAGATCCCTTGAGCACCACGTGGCGGCAGGGACCCTACAGGGTAAAGCTCTGAAAACATTCCGCAGGACGCATGAAACCCCCGCCGCACGAAGTGCGCAGCGGGGGTTTCATGCATGTCCGAGGACGTTTTCAGAGCTTTACCCTGTAGGGTCCCGAGGGGATACGTCCGCTAATCAGCCATCTGAGCCTGGACGGCGGTGATGGCCACGACACCCACGATGTCGTCGGCAGAGCAGCCGCGCGAAAGGTCGTTAACCGGCTTGGCGATGCCCTGCAGGATGGGGCCGTAGGCGTCGGCGCCGGCGAAGCGCTGGACCAGCTTGTAGCCGATGTTGCCGGCCTCGAGGTCGGGAAACACGAGCACGTTGGCCTTGCCGGCAACGGAGGAGCCGGGAGCCTTGAGCTGGGCGACGTTGGGGACGATGGCGGCGTCGAGCTGCAGGTCGCCATCGATGGCGAGCTCGGGAGCCTTCTCCTTGCAGAACTTCACGGCCTCCTGGACCTTCTTGGCGACCTCGCCGCCGGCGGAACCCATGGTGGAGTAGGAGAGCATGGCCACGTGCGGCTCAACGTTGCCCATGAAGGTGGACCAAGAGTGAGCGGAGGCGATGGCGATCTCGGAGAGCTCATCGGAGGACGGGTTGATGTTGAGGCCGCAGTCGGCGAAGATCAGCGTGCCGTCGGTGCCGAACTGCGGGGTGTCGGTGCACATCACAAAGAAGGCCGAGACCAGCTTGGTGCCCGGGGCGGTCTTGAGGATCTGCAGCGCGGGGCGCAGGGTGTCGGCGGTGGAGTGGCAGGCGCCGGAGACCAGGCCATCGGCATCGCCCATCTTGACCATCATGGTGCCAAAGTAGGTGGCGTCCATCACCTGGGCGCGAGCCTGCTCGATGGTGACACCCTTCTTGGCGCGGAGCTCGGCAAACTTCTGCGCGTACTCCTCGTGCTTCTCGGCATTGCGCGGGTCGATGACGGTAGCGCCGGGAACGTTGATCTCATCGGGGTTGCCCAAGATGACGATCTTTGCCAAGCCCTCCTCGATGATCTTGGTAGCTGCGATGATGGTGCGCGGATCTTCGCCCTCGGGCAGGACGATCGTCTTAAGGTCGGCCTTGGCGGCAGACTTCATACGGTTTAGGAAATCGCTCATGTTACTCCTTACAAGCGTTTCGCTAAGCTCCAGGCACCCGGCTGTCCACGAATAAACCCGCTGCTAGCGGGTTTACCTTTCAAATATGTACGCCGGGGTGCTTGAGCTTTCCTTGTGTGGCAAGCTCATTATAGGACGCATTAGCGCTATAATCGCTCTGATAAATATGTCTCGAAGAATGTTCGAGAAAAGCCCAGCTAACGAGCCCGTGGCTTTTGACAAGGAGTATCGATGCAGATTACCTCAGGCCTGCCTGAAGGCTTTAACGCCGGCGCATACGACATGATTGTCGTCGGTGCCGGGTATGCCGGTGCCGTTTGTGCCCGCCGTCTTGCCGAGACCATCGGCTATCGCGTTGCCGTTTTGGAGCGCCGTGGCCACATTGCGGGCAATGCTTACGACTGCTTTGATGAGGCCGGGATCCTGGTCCACGAGTATGGTCCGCACATTTACCATACCTTTAACGAGCGCGTCCACAATTTTCTGTCGCGCTTTACCAAGTGGACGGACTACCAGCACAAGGTGCTTGCCAATATCAACGGCACCCTTATGCCCGTGCCCTTTAACCACGCGAGCCTCAAGCTCGCCTTTGGCGATGAGCGCGGCGAGGAGCTGTATCAGAAGCTCGTGGAGACCTTTGGCAAGGACGTCAAGGTGCCCATCATGGAGCTGCGCAAGAAGAACGACCCGGATCTTGCCGAGGTCGCCGATTACGTCTACGAGAACGTCTTTTTGCATTACACCATGAAGCAGTGGGGCCAGACGCCCGACCAGATCGATCCCTCGATCACCGGCCGCGTTCCCGTCTTTGTGGGCGACGATGACCGCTATTTCCCGCAGGCTCCCTTCCAGGGCATGCCGCAGGACGGCTATACCGCGTTGTTCGAGCATATGCTCGACCACGATCTGATTGATGTGTTCTGCGACGTGGACGCCCGCGACCTCTTTGAGATCGACGAGACCACCGTTAAGATCGACGGCAAGGTCTATGGCGGCGAGATCGTCTACACCGGTCCGCTCGACGAGCTGTTCAACCTCGACTTGGGCGCTCTGCCGTACCGTACGCTCGACATGAAGTTCGAGACGCTCGATATGGACCAGTTCCAGCCCGTGGGCACCGTCAATTACACCACGAGCGAGGATTACACGCGTATCACCGAGTTCAAGAACATGACTGGTCAGGTCCTGCCCGGCAAGACCACCATCATGAAGGAGTATTCCAAGGCCTATACGCCCGGCTCGGGTGAGACGCCCTATTACGCCATTCTGGAGCCCAAGAACCGCGAGCTCTATGAGCGCTATCTTGAGCGCGTCCAGAACCTGACGAACTTCCACCCGGTGGGTCGCCTGGCCGAGTATCGTTACTACGATATGGATGCCGTGACCAACTCTGCCCTCGATCTTTCGGATGAGATTATCGCCTGCCATGCATAAAGTCATATCATTCGGTATTCCCTCGTATAACGCCGCCAAGGACATGGACCATTGCATCACCTCCATTCTGGAGGGGAGCAATTACGCCACCGATATCGAGATCATCATCGTCGATGACGGTTCCAAGGACGAGACGGCAGCTAAGGCCGATGAGTGGGAGGCGCGTTACCCCGGTATCATCCGCGCGGTGCATCAGGAGAACGGCGGCCACGGCATGGCCGTCCTCTCGGGCCTGCGCGAGGCGCAGGGCACCTACTACAAGGTCGTCGACTCGGACGACTGGCTCGACGGTGCGGCGCTTTCGACCATGCTTTCGATTCTGCGTGGCTTTGAGGAGCGCGACCAGCGCGTCGATTTGTTTATCTCGAACTATGTGTACGAGAAGGTTTACGAGGGTACGCATACCGCTATTGGTTACAAGTTCGCCCTGCCGCGCAAAAAGATCTTTACCTGGGACCAGATTGGCCATTTCCGTCTGGACCAGAATTTGCTCATGCACAGCCTGTGTTATCGCACGGATGTGCTGCGCGCGTCCAATCTGCCTATGCCGCCGCACACGTTCTATGTAGACAATATCTACGCCTATGTGCCGCTGCCGCGCTGCAAGACCATGTACTACGCCGACATCGACCTCTATCGTTATTTTATCGGTCGCGAGGGCCAGAGCGTCAACGAGGCCACGATGGTCAAACGTCTGGACCAGCAGTTTCGCGTGACGCGCATTATGATGGAGTCGTTCCATCTGTACAGCGATGTCGAGTCGTCGCGTCTGCGCGCGTACATGATGGGCTATTTCACCATGATGATGGCAATTTGTTCGGTGCTAACCAAGCTTTCCGATGAGGATTGCGCCGACGAGCGCCTGACGACATTGTGGAGTGATTTGAAGGCCTACGACGAGCGTATGTATCGTCGTGCACGCTACGGTGTGGTCGGCTTCTTTACCAACCTGCACGGGCGGGCTGGAGACAAAACCACACTCGGCCTATACCGTCTTGCCTCAAAGATCTTCAAATTCAACTAGCTGTTGAGTAATCGCTGCTGATAGGTTGACTGGGCCCCTTGGCCTTTAGTTTGCTACTGCGAACAGTCCTGCTCGCACGGAAAGCACATTAAGTGCTTTCCGGCTCGTGCGGAACTTGTATCAAACTAAAGGCCAAGGGGCCTTTGCTATAAGAATCGATTGTCAGGCTGTCTGAATTTGAAGATCTTGGACGCGCGGTACACAGGGGCCTGGGCTGAAAGAGATCTTGTTGAGTAGGTTACCCGGTTGGCCTTGGTTATGTTTGTCGCGAGTTCCGCACGAGCCGAAGAGCACTTAATGTGCTCTTCGTGCGAGCCAGGACTGTAGAGCAGCAAACATAACCAAGGCCAACCGGGCAACCGGACGAGCTAGTTTACTTCGCAACGCCGGGGATGCCGTGGGATGTTGTGGCGGTTTTGGCTCCGTTTACGATGGCGGTTTCCAGGGCCCTTACGGCGAGCATGCCCAGCAGGTCTAGGGGAACGGCGGCGCTTGCCTGGCTGCCCAGCTTGCCGCTGGCAAGGGTGTAGATGGTGTCACCGTCGTTGGTGGTGTGTGTGGGGCGGATGGCGTGTGCATAGGCGTCTGCGGCCATCTGGGAGACCTTGGTGGCCTGGGCCTTAGTGAGCTCCACGTTGGTGACGATGCAGCTGATGGTGGTGTTGGTGCGGTCGAGTGGCATTTTCATAGAGCCGGCGGTGGCAAGGGCGGCGAGCTCCATGTCGACGATCTGGTCGCTATCGGCTGCGGCGCGCATGCCGGCCACCCACTCGCCGGTGGTCGGGTCGACCACGTTGCCACAGGCGTTGACCGAGACCACGGCGCCCACCTTGACGGTGCCGAGTGCCACGGCAGCAGCTCCCAGGCCAGCCTTCATGCAGGTGGCGGGCCCCATGAGCTTGCCTACGGTGGCGCCGGTGCCGGCACCTACATTGCCCTGATCGAGTGTGGTGGGGGTATGGTCGAGCGCCTCGCGCACGGCGGCGATACCGGCTTCAATGTCGGGACGCACGGTGGGATCGCCAAAGGCGAGATCGAAGATGCAGCTGGAGCACACGATGGGCACCTGCGTGGGGCCGACGGGCAGGCCGATGCCGCGGCTCTCGAGTTCGCGGGCCACGCCGCTTGCCGCTTCGAGACCAAAGGCCGAACCACCCGAAAGGCAGACGGCGTGGACCTTATCGACGGTGTTCTCGGGACGCAGCAGATCGGTCTCGCGCGAAGCGGGAGCGCCACCACGTACGTCAACGCCGCCGGTGGCACCCTCGGGCGCCACGATTACGGTGCAGCCGGTGCCGGCCTCCTCGTCTGTATAGTTGCCAAAGCAAAAGCCATCGACATCGCAAACGTCAATGGCTTCGAGCAGTGTGTCCATGTTTTCTCCTATCGGTTTTCCGCCGGGCCTTATGCTCGGTCGGGATCCGTGCGGTACGGCAAAATTGTAGGCGCCGGGGGATACCCAGCGCCAGATGCAATTACGAGAGTTTTTGAATCGCGCGTGCGACGCGAGCGATGGGTAAGCCCACCACGTTGTAGAAGTCGCCCGAAATGTCATGCACGAGCATGCGGCCGCCTGTGCCCTGGATACCGTAGGCTCCGGCCTTGTCCATGGGTTCGCCGGAGGCAACATAGTGCCCGATCTGCTCCTCGGTAAGCTCATAGAACGTCACGTCGGTCACATCGACAAACGACAGACTTTCGGCGGCATGCGGAGCTGCAGCGTCGCCGGCTTTAACGATGCAGACGCCGGTTGCCACCTGGTGCGTGCGGCCCGAAAGCTCGCGGAGCATAGTGCATGCCTCGTCTTCGTCTGCCGGCTTGCCCAAAATTTGCCCGTCAAAGGTGACAATGGTATCGGCTGCGACAGTCAGTTCGTTGGGTTCGGCGTGCTCGGAGGCAACGGCAGCGGCTTTGGCGCGTGCCAAGCGTTCGACAAGCGTAAGCGGAGCTTCGCCATCAAAAGGTGTTTCGTCGATATCTGCGGGAATTACGCGAACGTCATAGCCCGCCTCGCGCATCAGCTCTATGCGGCGCGGCGATTGCGAAGCCAAAATCATAGCTGGATGCCCTCGGCAACCTTCTCGACGGCCTTGTCGCCGGCGAGTGTGCGCAGCAGCTCCAAGGCAAAGGGAAGTGACTGTGCCATGCCGCTGGCAGTGATGATGTTGCCGTCTTGCGTGACCTTCTCGCCGGTATAAGCACCCTCGGGGAAGCTCTTCTCAAAGCCGGGGAAGCACGTGGCTCGGCGTCCCTCGAGCAGACCAAGCTCGCCCAGGATAAACGGGGCGGCGCAGATGGCGGCAACGTGCTTGGTTGCGGCGAACTCGCAGACTACATCGCAGACACGCTGGTCGGCGCGCAAGTTGGTGGCTCCGGGCAGGCCGCCGGGCAGCACGATGCAGTCGTACTCCTCAAAGTTGATCTCATCAAAGAGCGCATCGCAGGTCACGGGAATCTGCAGCGAGCTCACGACCTCGCGTGTGGGCATGATCGAGACGAGCGTGGCACGCACGCCGCCGCGACGCATGACGTCGACCATGGTCAGGCATTCAATAGTTTCAAAACCATCGGCGGCGAGAACGGCAACGCTGGGCATGAGAGTTCCTTTCGTAAGGCGGCATACAATTAGCCGTCTTATACCCCGAAGACCTATGCTTGCCACGCTCGATTTCCCAATGTTTAAAAAGGGACGGGGCTATTTTAGCTACCCTCACCCATCCTCAACAATCTCAATCTGTAACATCTAGACCCACTTTTGACCCCTAACTGTTACAGATCAAGACAAACGGAAACCGCCCCGACAAAACCTCTAAATCTGTAACATCTACTGACCAAAACCGGGTCTTACTGTTACAGATCGAGACAGTCCCCAACGCACCGCCCCGTTCGGGGAACGACCGCCACAGGTACGGCGGGCAGAGACTCACTTTTTTCTCGGTTTTTCTTGACGGAATCTCACCTGTTGTAGTACTTTGTCTCAGTCTAAAAACGCGTGGACTTTTCTGGGCGCTAGCCACCTTTTTGCCACGCAACCGAGCAGTCGGTTGCGTGGCTTTTTTCGTCTTGGCAGCAGGTGCCACATGCACCGCCAGAAGACCGCACGAGCCCACCTTCCGACTGCAGGGAACAGACGCACGAGACGTGCATCTGCAAGACAGCAGACGGAAGGGAGCCTAATGGCAGGAACAAACACAATCAAGCAACAGGCCGCCGGGGCAGTAGCCACGGGCGCGGGACAGGCCAAGGCGGTGCTCCAGGTCTTTGCGGGCGGCGCCTGCTACGGCGCGATGGCCACGACCTACAAGCTCGCCTACGCCGCGGGCTTCACCTCGGCGCAGGTGGTGGCGAGCCAGGCGTGGTTCGGCTGCCTCTTCTTCGCCCTCGCCACACTCGCGGGCAACGCACTCGGGCACCGATGGCAGCGCGTGGGCTGGAAGCTCGCCCTTAAGCTCATGGGCCTGGGAGCCCTCACCTGCCTCACCTCAATCCTCTACTGCTACGCCATGAGCGTGCTGCCCGCCCCGGTGGCGCTCACGCTCCTCTTCCAGTTCACGTGGCTGGGGCTCCTGTGGCAGACCGTTATGACGCGCCGACCGCCGAGGGCCCTCCAAGTGGTCTCCGCCTTGGTCATCGTCTTCGGAACGGTGTTCGCCAGCGGCGTTTACAAGACCGGCATCACCGGGTACGACCCCGTGGCCCTGCTCTGCGCGCTGGGGGCGGCCGTGTCCTGCTCCCTCTTTGTCACCCTCTCCGGCAAGGTCGAGGCCCCCTGCTCGTCCGAGCAGCGTGGCGTCATCGTATGCGCGGGCTCCGTGGTCATGTCGCTCACGGTGTGCCCAGACTACGTCGTCTCGGGCGTCCTCGCCCAGGGCATCCTGCCCTTTGCCGTCATCGCCGGCTTCTTTGGCATGCTCTGCCCGGTCCTGCTCTTCGGCATGGGCTCTCCGCACCTGCCCGCGGGCCTCTCCACTGTCATGGCCGCCGCGGAACTCCCCGCCGGCCTGCTCATCGCCATGATCGTCCTCGGCGAGCCGCTCGGGGTCGTCGAGTGGCTGGGCGTCGCCATCATCCTCGCCGGCGTGTGCCTGGCGCAGGTCCCCTCCCTGCTTGGAGGCCGGGAGGCACGTCGCGCCGCCGCAGGACAAGCCGTCAGCTAGTCATCCCTTCACAGGCGGCCCGCGCGCATCAGGGAAAGGGCCACGGGCCCGGCGCGTGAGGTCGCAAGGACGTTATTAAAGCGTCCCCCGCAGAGGTGGGGACGCCAGAGAGAAGGAGGCACCATGCCATTTCCAAAAGGGTTCCTTTGGGGAGGAGCCACCGCCGCCAACCAATGCGAGGGAGGTTATGACGAGGGCGGCCGCGGCCTTGCCAATGTCGACGTCATCCCACACGGGCCGGAGCGCAACGACGTGAGTCGCGGCCTGAGGCGCATGCTCGACTTCGAGCCCGGGTACTACTACCCGGCCCAGACGGGCATCGACTTCTACCACCGCTACCGCGAGGACATAGCCCTCTTCGCGGAGATGGGCTTCAAGGTCTTTCGCCTCTCCATCGCCTGGAGCCGCATCTTTCCCAACGGCGACGAGGAGGAGCCCAACGAGGCCGGGCTCGCCTTCTACGAGGACGTGTTCCGCTGCTGCCGCGAGCACGGGATCGAGCCCCTCGTGACCATCACGCACTTCGACTGCCCCATCCACCTCGTCAAGAAGCACGGCGCCTGGCGAAACCGCACCCTTATTGAGCTCTACAAACGGCTCGTGACGGTGCTCTTCAACCGCTACCGCGGCCTCGTGCGCTGGTGGATCACGTTCAACGAGATGAACATGATCTTGCACCGTCCCTTCATGGGTGCCGGCATCGTCCTCGAGCCCGGGGAGAATGCCCGCGAGGCCGAGTACCGCGCCGCGCACAACGAGCTCGTGGCCAGCGCCTGGGCCACCAAGATCGCCCACGAGGTCGACCCGGAGAACAAGGTGGGCTGCATGCTCGCCGCGGGAAGCTACTACCCCTACTCCTGCCGCCCCGAGGACGTCCGCGCGGCGCAGGTCAAGAACCAGGAGGACCTCTTCTTCGTGGACGTGCAGGCGCGCGGGCACTACCCCGGCTACGCGCTCAAGATGCTCGAGCGCGAGGGCATCGACGTGGGCATGACCGCCGAGGACGAGCGCATCCTTGCGGAGAACACCGTCGACTTCATCTCGTTTAGCTACTACTCCTCGCGCTGCACCGCGGGCGACCCCGATTCCGTGGGCGGCGTCGCCGAGGGCAACGCCTTCGCCGGCGTGGAGAACCCCTACGTGCGCACGAGCGACTGGGGCTGGGTCATCGACCCGCTGGGATTCCGCATCACGATCAACGACCTCTGGGACCGCTACCAAAAGCCGCTCTTTGTGGTGGAGAACGGCCTCGGCGCCTATGACGAGGTGCTTCCCGACGGCACGATCGAGGACGATTACCGTATCGCCTACCTGCGCGAGCACATCGAGGCCATGCGCGACGCCATCGAGCAGGACGGCGTCGAGATGCTCGGCTACACCACCTGGGGGCCAATCGACCTCGTGAGCGCGGGCTCCGGCGAGATGGAGAAGCGCTACGGCTTCATCTACGTGGACCGCGACAACCTGGGCAACGGCACGCTCGAGCGCAGGCGCAAGAAGAGCTTCTACTGGTACCAACAGGCCATCGCCACCAACGGAGGCGACCTGGGCTAGCCGCCCGGGCAATATCACTAAGGAGAAAATAATGGCTGAAAAATACGACGATCTGGCCAGATCCATACTCGAGAACGTAGGCGGCGCCGAGAACGTCGCCAGCGTCGCGCACTGCATCACGCGCGTGCGCTTCAAGCTCAAGGACGAGTCCCGCGCCAACACGGCCAAGATCGAGGCCCTCAAGGGCGTCATCCAGGTCATCCAGGCCAACGGCCAGTACCAGGTGGTCGTGGGTAACATCGTCGAGGACGTCTACGACGCGGTCCTGGAGGCCGGTAACTTCTCGGGCGGCGCAAGCGCCGACGACGAGCCCCAGGGCGATAAGACCGTTGCCTCCGTCATCATCGACCTCATCTCTGGCATCTTCCAGCCCATCCTGGGACCGCTTGCCGCCGCAGGCATCATGAAGGGACTGCTTGCCCTCATCACCTGCTTCGTCCCGGCCTTTGCAAACGACGGCCTCTACACGCTGCTCTACACCGTGGCTGACGGCTTCTTCTACTTCCTTCCCGTCGCCCTGGCGTTCAGTGCCGCGCGCAAGTTCCGCATGAACGAGTTCACCGGCGTGGCAATCGGCGTGGCGCTCCTCTACCCGACGATGGTCGCCCTGACCTCGGGCGAGGCGCTCGGCAGCATCGACCTCGGCGTGGCCGGCACGTTCTCGTGGTACGCCACCGCCCTCGGGGTCCCCATCATCATGCCCGTGTCCGGCTACGTGAGCTCGGTTATCCCCGTCCTTCTCATGGTGTGGTTCGGCTCTATCATTGAGCGCTGGCTCAAGAGCTGGATGCCGGCTGCGCTCAAGATGTTCCTCGTCCCGCTCGCCACGATGACGGTCTCCATCGTCTTGGGCTACCTCGTCATCGGCCCGGTGGCCACCCTCATCACCAACCTGCTGAGCGCGGCGTTCTCGTTCATCTTCCAGCTTCCCGTGGTTGGTTCCGTCTTGGGCAGCGCCCTAGTCGGCGGACTGTGGATGTGCCTCGCCATCTTTGGCTTCCACTGGAGCCTCATCCCCATCTCCATCATGAACCTGAACACCCTCGGCCACGACAGCGTGCTCGCCGCCACCATCGGCCACGGGTTCGCGCTCGGAGCGGTCATCTTTGCCATGTATCTCAGAAACAAGGACGAGCGCTTCCGCGGCATCGCCCTTCCCGCGATGATCTCCGCCTTCTTCTTCGGCGTCACCGAGCCGGGCATCTACGGCATCGCCCTCCCCAACAAGCGCGCGTTCGTCGTGGCATGCCTGAGCTCCGCCGTGGGCGGCGCCATCGTGGGAATGACGGGCGCCCTCATGTACATCTCGGGTGGCCTCGGTGTCTTCAACCTGCTCAACTTCATCGACGGGACCCCTGGTGGCGCCGGGATCTCCCACATGATCTTCGCGATCATCGCCTCGCTCGTCTCTGCCGTCCTGGCCTTTGTTATCGAGTTCATCACCTACCGGCCCAACGACGACGAGGAAGGCGCCTGCTAGCTTGGGCCCTTCTCGACCAGCTCTATGTAGTTGAGGGCAGTTGAGGTGGGTGAGGGCCGAGGGCGGTCGAGGCGGCCGCCCTCGGCCCGGGACAACCTGCCAGAAGGCGTTTAGCTTTCTCGGGCGGCAGTTCAATGTCCAAGAAATGGGGGGGCGGTTTTATTTCGGGACGGGGATAAATAATCATTCGGAACAAATTTATTTTTATCCCCGTCCCAGAAAAATCATCGGGTGTGGTCTTGGGCAAGCAGTCTAGTTGCGCTTGAGATGGGCGACGGTTTCGCAGTGGAAGGTTTGCGGGAACAGGTCGACCGGCGTGATCTTGACGGGGGAGAAGGTGCCTTCCTCGACAAAGCGCTTAAGATCGCGTGCCAAAGTCGCCGGATCACAGCTCACGTAGGCCACGTCGCGGGCGCTCGTGCTGGCGATGAGGTCGATTGCCTCGGGTGCCAGACCTGCACGCGGCGGGTCGACCACCAGGACATCGGCATCCTGGTCGGGGAACTCGCGCACGGCATCGCCGCCGATGACATCGACGTTATCGAGCTTGTTGATCTCGAGGTTGCGGCGCAGGTCGCGCACGGCCGGGCCGTAGGCCTCGACGGCGGCAACAAAATCACAGCGGCGGGCGAGCGGCAGGGTAAAGGTGCCGGCGCCGCAGTACAGGTCCATGGCAAGCTCGTCTTCTTGCGGGTCGAGCGCCTCCATGACAAGCTCGATCAAAATCTCGGCGCCCTTGGTGTTGACCTGGAAAAACGATGGGGCAGAAAGGCGCATCTGGCCGTCGGCGATGTTCTCGGTCCAGGAGCCCTCGCCGGCGAGCATCTCCACCTTGGAGACGCGGCGGGCCTTCTTCTCGCCCTTGCTCATGACGCGCACTACGCTCGTGGGGCGAGCGGCGTCTGCCAACACGCGCGAGACCTGCGAGCGCGGGAAGGAGCCCGTGGGCGTCCAAAGTGCGACCTCGAGCGCCTTGGTGCGACGCGAAGCGCGAATGCCCACGCGCTCCAGACCCAGATCGTGACTGCCGCTCAGATAGTTGAGCGCGCCGACGACCGATTTGAGCGCCTTGGGAAAACGCTTATCGAACAGCGGGCACGAATCTACGGTGACGATCTTGCTGGGATCGACGCCGTGCATGCCAAGGCGAACGCGGCCGTTAACGAGGGTGGGCTCCAGCTCAATCTTGTTGCGGTAGCCCCAGTCGTCCTTGGTGTGGCGGATGGGCTGGACAAGATCGTTGACCTGCTCGGGGGCGAACTTGCCAATGCGCTCGAGCGCGGAGCGCAGGTTTTGCTCTTTGGCGGCAAGCTGCGCGGTGCGCGAGAGATTGCCCCATGAACATCCGCCGCAGACGCCCACGAAGGGGCAGGGGGGCTGAATGCGATCGGGGCCCGGCTCCAGAATCTCGGTCGTGCGGGCGCGCATAAACGACTTGCCGTCCTGCACGATCTCGGCCTCGACGGTGTCGCCTGCCACGGCGCCCTGCACAAAGACGGCCTTGCCGTTGTCGGCGTGCGCCAGTCCGTCGGCGCCGTAGGTCATCGATTCTATGGTGAGCTTCATGTTCCTGCCTGTCATTCGCGGTATTGTTCGCAACCATGGTAGCAGTGAAAAGCGCCCCGTATTTGGGGTATTCCTCAAATACGGGGCGCTTCTACAAACGTCTATTTCGTCTTGCCGGTAATGAGCGTCTTAAGGCCTAGGCCGATCAGGCCCAGTCCCATGCGCACGCGACCGGGGCGATGGCGCTCGATGGTCTTGGTCTTGCCAGCGGGCTTCTCGCGGCGGGCGCCCTTCTCGGACGCGGGGTTGGCCGTCTGCGGTTGGGGCCGAGGAGCAGGCTCGGACTCAGGCTCTATGACGGTTGCCTGAACCTTCTGGACCTCGGGTGCGGCCGGCTGCGGTTCGAGCTCAGGCTTGGATGCGAGCGTAGGTTCTGCCTTGGCGACGGCCTCGGCGTTGCGATAGGCACGCTCCAGCAGAGCTTCCTGCGAGTTGAAGGGCTTCTCGCCTTCTTTGCGCTCCACGGGAATCCAGGTGCCGTCACTCGTCAGACTGCGTGCTTTCACGTTGTCGCGCAGCTGCATGCCCATGTACTCGTGCACCTGGGCGCGGCAGGTGGGGTCGAGCACGGGGAAGGCGATCTCCACGCGGTGCTCGGTGTTGCGCGTCATCATGTCTGCCGAGCTCAGGTAGATCATATCCGAGTCCACGCCAAAGGCATAGACGCGCGCATGCTCCAAAAAGCGTCCGACGATGGAGCGCACGTGCACGTTCTCGGTCTTGCCCGGAACACCGGGCTTGAGGCACGAGATACCGCGGATGATCATGTCCACGCGCACACCGGCACACGATGCCTCGGCGATCTTGTCGATGACCTCGCGGTCGGTAAGCGAGTTGAGCTTAAAGAACACGCGGGCGGGCTCGCCGACAAGGGCACGCTGAATCTCGCGGTCCAGGCCGCGCATGATGAGCGGCTTGAGGCCCACGGGCGCCACGCCCAGGAAGCGGTAGTCGCCGCGCAGGTTGCCCAGCGACAGGTTGCGGAAGAACAGGTTAGCGTCCTCGCCGATGCCGGGATGCGCGGTCATGAGCATAAAGTCGCTGTAGAGCTTGGCCGTCTTCTCGTTAAAGTTGCCGGTACCCAAAAGCGTCAGACGGGTAAGCGCCATGCCCTCGCGATAGGTGAGCTGGCAGATCTTGGAATGGCATTTAAAGCCCTCGGAGCCGTAGATAACGGTGCAGCCGGCCTCTTCCAGCCGCTCGGCCCATTCGATGTTGTTTTGCTCGTCAAAGCGGGCGCGGAGCTCCATGAGCACTGTAACCTCTTTGCCGTTTTCGGCAGCATCGATGAGCGACTCGCACAGGCGGCTTTGTTTGGCCACGCGGTAGAGCGTGATGCGAAGCGAGATGCACTCGGGGTCGTAGGCTGCTTCGTGCACCAGGTCCAAGAACGGATTCATGGTCTCGTAAGGGTAAAAGAGCAGCTTGTCGTGCTGCAGCACCTGATCGCGGATGGAGCGGGTCATATCGATGGTGGGGTTGGGCTGCGGCCTAAACGGCGTAAAGAGCAACTCGTTTCGTAGATGCTCGGGTATTTTGCCCTCAATGCCAAAGACATAGCCCAGGTTGAGCGGGATATCGCAGGTAAAAACCGAGCGGCGCGAAAGCTCGAGCGCTTTGCGGATGGTCTTGAGCGTTGGCTTTTCGAGCGAGCCCGATACGGCGAGCACCACCGGCTGCAGACGCAGGCGCTTCTTGAGGATGCGCTTCATGTGCTGGCGGTAATCCTCTTCCTCCTCGACGCCCTCGCCGTCCGGATCGATGTCGGCGTTGCGGGTGACGCGGATGAGCGCGCGGTCGAGCGGCTTATAGGAGCCGAAGCAGCTGTCCAGGCAGGCGAGGATGACGTCCTCGAGCAGAATGTAGGAGTAGGTGCCGGTGGGCGAGGGGATTTCGACCACGCGGTTCATCGAGGCGGGAATCTCGATAAGGCCCAGCAGGCTCTCCTCGTCGGTGATGCCGTCCAGGCCACAAGCCAGATAGAGCGCGCCGTTGCGCAGGTTGGGGAAGGGATGGCGCGGATCGATGACCAGCGGCGAGATGACCGGTGATACGTAGGCCTGGAAGTAGCGGGTTACAAAGGTATGTTCCTCGGGCGTAAGCGAATCGATGCGGGCGCGGTGAACGCCCAGAGTGTCGAGCTTGTCCTCGATGCTCTTAAAGATCGACTCCCAGCGGGTAAGGAGCCCGGGCAGCTCTGCCATGACAGCATCGACCTGTTCGGAGGCGGTCATATTGCTCTTGTTGTCGACGGGCTGTTTTTTGAGCTCTGCCAGATCGGACAAGCCGCCCACGCGCACCATGAGAAACTCGTCGAGGTTTGACTCGAAGATCGAGACGAACTTAAGGCGCTCGAACAGTGGCACAGACTCATCGAAGGCTTCGTCGAGTACGCGGTTATCAAAGCGCAGCCAGCTAAGCTCTCGATTTTGCGTATACGAGAAATCGCGCGGTTTCTTGCGCAGCTTGGCGGCGTTCTGCTTCTTTTCGATTTTGCTCGGCATATGCATCTGTCCGTTCAGTCCCTACAGGGGACGGTAGCCTAACACTATTTCTTATTGTCTCAATTTAGTCGACCTATGGCGCGGACGTATCGCGCGAACGGTATCTTTACCTACTTATTACGCTGACGATCCGAAGAACTAACGTCCGGTGCTTTGAACAAGCGATCTATATCCTCACTCAACAGTTGAGAATGTATGAATAAGAATGATAGCAAGCTGAATATAATCGAATTTAGGTCGAATCGAGGACAAGCGTCATTTATATGCAGAAAACCGTTTTCGCTATGCAATTTTGAATCATGGATAACTTTGAGTGTTCAATCTTGATTTCCTAGAAAAATAACGTTTACCTAGGAAAATCTGCTTTACGAAACTGAAGTGCATCATGGGAAATCATATGCGATATACCGTTCATCGTACTTTGTTGACCGTTCGGGGGCGAGGTGGAATTGCGGGTGGAAATTGGATATAACTAGAGCTGTCAGCAAGCAGCGCTCCATACGGAGGGGCGCTGATACATTTGGCCAGTAAGGCCCGAAAGAAAGGTAGGAGGCCATGACGAAAGGTCTGCACGTGCCTTCCGAGATCGGCAAGCTCAGGAAGGTCTGCCTGCACCGTCCCGGCGACGAGCTCCTCAACCTGCCGCCCGACGAGCTCGAGCGGCTCCTGTTCGACGACGTCCCGTTCCTGGAGGTCGCGCAGCAGGAGCACGACACCTTCGCCCAGATCCTGAGGGACCAGGGCGTCGAGGTGCTCTACCTCGAGAACCTCGTCGCCGAGGTGTTCGACCAGGTCCCCGGCGCCCGCGCCGAGTTCACCGACCAGTACATCGCCGAGGCCGGCATCCGCGGGAAGCACATGCCGCAGATCGTCCGCGAGAAGCTGGACTCCATCGAGGACAACCTCGAGTTCGTCAAGAAGACCATGGCCGGCATGACCAAGGCCGAGATCGAGATGCCCCTCACGGCCTCCACGACCCTCGACTCCCTGGTCAACTCCGAGTCCGAGTCCGACCTGATCATCGACCCGATGCCCAACCTCTACTTCACCCGCGACCCGTTCGCGGTCGTCGGCGAGGGCGTCAACCTCAACCGCATGTACTCGGTCACCCGCAACCGCGAGACCCTGTACGGCAAGTACGTCTTCAAGTACCACCCCGACTACAAGGACGTCTCCCTGTACTTCCGCCGCGACTGCCAGTTCCACACCGAGGGCGGCGACGTGCTGAACATCAACGAGAAGACCCTCGCCGTCGGCATCTCCCAGCGCACCCAGGCCGCCGCTATCGACGTCATGGCCCAGAACATCTTCTGGAACTCCGACTCCAAGGTCGAGCGCATCCTGGCCTTCGACATCCCGGTCTCGCGCGCCTTCATGCACCTCGACACGGTCTTCACCCAGATCGACGTCGATAAGTTCACGATCCACCCCGCCATCATGGGCACCCTGCGCGTCTACGAGCTGACCGCCGGCAAGAACCCGGGCGACGTGAACATCCGCCTGATCGAGGACACCCTCGAGCACGTCCTGGAGGACGCCACCGGCGTCGACCAGGTCAAGCTGATCCCCTGCGGCGGCGGCGACCCGATCGCGGCCTCCCGCGAGCAGTGGAACGACGGCTCCAACACCCTGTGCGTCGAGCCCGGCAAGATCTGCGTCTACGCCCGCAACACCGTCACCAACGACGTGCTGTACAAGGAGGGCCTGGACCTTCTCGTCGTGCCCTCCGCCGAGCTCTCCCGCGGCCGTGGCGGCCCGCGCTGCATGAGCATGCCCTTCTGGCGCGAGGACCTCTAAGGTTTTCAAAGACCCGTACAGGTCTTAAAACAAACGTCTAACTGCCATTAGATGTCTCCCATTGGGGCGGTGCGGATCTTTCGCACCGCCCCATTCTTGTTTAATGAAGCTAATTCAACAACAGATAAGGTGGCCATTATGTCTAAAGACAGTCGTGTCGATAACCCCAACGGTGTCGGCTTTTTCGGCCTTGTCGGCATGGTCGTTTCCTCCTGCATCGGCACGGGCGTCTTCGCCCTTACCGGTCAGCTCGCTAACGTCGCCTCTCCTGGTGCTGCGCTCATCGCTTGGGTCGTTTGCGGCCTGGGCTTTTTGATGCTGGCGCTCTCGCTCGCCAACGTGGGTTCCAAGCGCCCCGATCTTGACGGCGCCTGCGCGTACGCGGAGGAGGGCTTCGGTCCTTTCCACGGATTTATCTCCGGCTGGGGCTATTGGCTTTCCGCCTGGCTCGGCAATGTCGGCTTTGGCACCATGATCGCCCAGGTCCTGGGTTCCGATTATTGCCTGGGCACGATCATGCCGGGCGTGTTCTCGGATCCCGTGACCGGAAACCCCGCTGTCGTCGGCGTCGTTGTCGTGTCGCTGGTCCTGTGGGGTATTACGTTCTTGGTCATTCGCGGCGTCGAGAGCGCTGCGGCCTTCAACGCGATCGTCATGGTCATTAAGATTGCCTCCATCCTGCTGTTCATCGTGTTTTCCTGCTTCGCCTTTAATGCCGGTGTGTTTACCGCCGACTTCTGGGGCACCGCCGCGCGCAATGCCACGATCATCGCCGCCAATGGCGTTGAACTCGGAAGCGTTGCCAACCAGGTCACGCAGTGCATTCTGATCATGATGTGGGTCTTCATCGGCGTCGAGGGCGCTTCGGTCATGTCCGGTCGCGCTAAGCGCAAGAGTGAAGTCGGCTCCGCCACTATCATCGGCTTGATCGTGCTGCTCACCCTCTACATCGGCGCTTCCGTCATTCCGTACGGCGTTGTTGACTATGCCGATCTGGTTGCGGCTCCCAAGCCTGCCACCATTTCCGTGTTCGAGCAGCTTGCTCCCGGCTGGGGCGGCGCCTTCATCTCTTGGGCCATCATCATCTCGGTGTGCGGCTCCTGGCTCTCCTTTACCATGCTTCCCGCCGAGGTCTCCTCGATGATGGCCGACCACGGTCTGCTTCCCAAGTCCTGGGGCGAGGTCAACGCCAAGGGCGCGCCGCAGATGGCCTTGATTATCGTCGGTGCCCTGACGGAGGCGTTCATCATCATCGCCACGTTCGCTGCCGACGCTTATACCTTCGCGATCTCCATGTGCACCGTGACCATCGTTGCCACCTGGGCCTACGCTGCTGCCTATCAGGTCAAGCTCTCTCGCGAGCGCGGCGAGTCGGGCCAGGCTCTTATCGGTATCCTCGCCCTGGTGTTCCAGGTCGTCGGTGTGCTCTTTACCGGCTGGGGTTTCTTGCTGCTTGCCTGTCTGGGCTACATTCCCGGTTTCCTGTTCTATCGCAAGGCACTCACCGAGTCTGGTCAGTCCATGGGCAACGGCCAGGTTATCTGTGCCGTGGTGATCGCCCTTTTGGGCATCATCTCCATTCCCATGACCTTCGCCGGCATCATCCCCGTGTTCTAGCGATTGGAGCCTAGCCATGGATATCAAGACAATCGGCGTTGAGGAATGGCTCAACGTTTGGGAGAAGAGCGCTACGTGGGATATCGCCCAGTCGACGATCTCGTCGCTTACCATGGGCGAGTTGCGCGCGCTCGACGAGCAGGACGGCGCTACCTTCTACGAGCGCCTGGACCGCGAGAAGATGAACTACGGCTGGATCGAGGGCTCGCCCGACTTTAAGGCCGAGGTCGCCAAGCTCTATCGTCGCGAGGTCAATCCCGATCACATTCTTCAGACCAATGGCTGCACGGGTGCCAACCTCAACGCCATCATGGCCGTTGTCGAGCCCGGCGACCACGTGATTGCCGAGTGGCCTACCTATGCGCCGCTCTACGAGATCCCGCGTACACTGGGCGCCGAGGTCGAGTATTGGGAGCTTCGCGAGGAGCTTGGCTGGAAACCCGATATCGAGGAACTCAAGCGCCTGGTGCGTCCCAACACGAAACTCATCTGCATCAATAACGCATCGAACCCCATCGGTACGGTGCTTGATGCCGATACGCTCGGTCAGATTGCCGAGATTGCCCGTTCGGTGGGCGCCTACGTTCTGTGTGACGAGGTATATCTGCCGCTCGAGAACACCGAGTCCTTTATGTCGATGGTCGACGTGTATGAGAAGGCCATTGTCACCAACTCGGTGTCTAAGACCTATTCGACGCCTGCAGCCCGCGTGGGTTGGGTCGTGACCGACGAAGAGGTGTCCAATCGCATCCGTACCTATCGCGATTACACCATGATCTGCGGCGGCGTGTTCAACGATGCCCTGGCGACCTATGTGCTTGAGCACAAGGACAAGATTCTCGAGCGCAACCGCAAGATCGTGTCTGGCAATCGCGATATCGCGCAGGCTTGGATCGATACGCAACATCGCGTTTCCTGGACGGCCCCGCAGGGTGTGTCTACCTCGTTTATCCAGCTTGATATTCCCGAGGACGACGAAGAGTTCTGCAAGCGCCTGTTGTCCGAGAGGGGAGTGCTGCTGGTGCCCGGCAGCCGTTTTGAGCTTCCCTGCGGCGCACGCCTGGGCTACTGCGCGAGCGAAAATGTTCTTCGCGAGGGCTTGAGGCTTCTGGGCGAGGCACTGGCCGAGTTCGATCGCTAATCCCTTGAGGCCCGCGAAGGCCTAAACCTTACTTGGCCCTAGGTGTACCGAATGCAGACCCGCCCCTTTTGGGAGCGGGTCTGTTTGTCTTTGCCGCCGGAAAAGTCAAGTTGTTACAAATGGAGACGCAAGATCGATCGGGTATTCGACGGGCCTTATACTAAGTTTCCGGTGAACGGTATCCAACGTCTGGTAAACGGTAATCTGTTTGCTAAAAATGAATAGGACAAACTTTTTTATGAATAAAAATGAAAATGGTTGATAGACAGCAAGAATTGCGAATTCTATTCATATCGTTGCACGAAATATGCAATCTGAGGGTGGTTTAACAAAGTTTAGTTCCATTTGATTTTTGGATTGAAAACGCGTTTAAGCACGTAAATAAACTTTATTAAATCAAAGTGTGCCATGCGTGAAGTATATGTGTATGCCGTTCGCCCCCTATAAAAAACCGTTCGGGGGCAAGGTGGAATTGCGGGTGGAAATTGGATATAACTAGAGCTGTCAGCAAGCAGCGCTCCATACGGAGGGGCGCTGATACATTTGGCCAGTAAGGCCCGAAAGAAAGGTAGGAGGCCATGACGAAAGGTCTGCACGTGCCTTCCGAGATCGGCAAGCTCAGGAAGGTCTGCCTGCACCGTCCCGGCGACGAGCTCCTCAACCTGCCGCCCGACGAGCTCGAGCGGCTCCTGTTCGACGACGTCCCGTTCCTGGAGGTCGCGCAGCAGGAGCACGACACCTTCGCCCAGATCCTGAGGGACCAGGGCGTCGAGGTGCTCTACCTCGAGAACCTCGTCGCCGAGGTGTTCGACCAGGTCCCCGGCGCCCGCGCCGAGTTCACCGACCAGTACATCGCCGAGGCCGGCATCCGCGGGAAGCACATGCCGCAGATCGTCCGCGAGAAGCTGGACTCCATCGAGGACAACCTCGAGTTCGTCAAGAAGACCATGGCCGGCATGACCAAGGCCGAGATCGAGATGCCCCTCACGGCCTCCACGACCCTCGACTCCCTGGTCAACTCCGAGTCCGAGTCCGACCTGATCATCGACCCGATGCCCAACCTCTACTTCACCCGCGACCCGTTCGCGGTCGTCGGCGAGGGCGTCAACCTCAACCGCATGTACTCGGTCACCCGCAACCGCGAGACCCTGTACGGCAAGTACGTCTTCAAGTACCACCCCGACTACAAGGACGTCTCCCTGTACTTCCGCCGCGACTGCCAGTTCCACACCGAGGGCGGCGACGTGCTGAACATCAACGAGAAGACCCTCGCCGTCGGCATCTCCCAGCGCACCCAGGCCGCCGCTATCGACGTCATGGCCCAGAACATCTTCTGGAACTCCGACTCCAAGGTCGAGCGCATCCTGGCCTTCGACATCCCGGTCTCGCGCGCCTTCATGCACCTCGACACGGTCTTCACCCAGATCGACGTCGATAAGTTCACGATCCACCCCGCCATCATGGGCACCCTGCGCGTCTACGAGCTGACCGCCGGCAAGAACCCGGGCGACGTGAACATCCGCCTGATCGAGGACACCCTCGAGCACGTCCTGGAGGACGCCACCGGCGTCGACCAGGTCAAGCTGATCCCCTGCGGCGGCGGCGACCCGATCGCGGCCTCCCGCGAGCAGTGGAACGACGGCTCCAACACCCTGTGCGTCGAGCCCGGCAAGATCTGCGTCTACGCCCGCAACACCGTCACCAACGACGTGCTGTACAAGGAGGGCCTGGACCTTCTCGTCGTGCCCTCCGCCGAGCTCTCCCGCGGCCGTGGCGGCCCGCGCTGCATGAGCATGCCCTTCTGGCGCGAGGACCTCTAAGTCTTTCCGTTTCCGGTGCGGTCCCCCTACAACCGCACCGGTTTTGCCCGTCAAACGGGCAACACGAATACTTGCGTAATTCATTTTTCGAAAGGAAACGAACCATGGGTGTTAACCTCTCCGGCCGTAGCTTCCTCAAGCTCCTCGACCTCACCACCGAGGAGATCGAGTACCTGCTCAAGCTCTCCAAGAACTTCAAGGATATGAAGCGCGCTGGCGTTCCGCATCGCTATCTCGAGGGCAAGAACATCGTTCTGCTCTTCCAGAAGACCTCCACTCGTACCCGCTGCGCCTTCGAGGTCGGCGGCATGGATCTGGGCATGGGCGTCACCTACCTCGATCCGGGTTCGTCGCAGATGGGCAAGAAGGAGTCCATCGAGGACACCGCCCGCGTTCTCGGCCGCATGTATGACGGCATCGAGTTCCGTGGTTTTGCCCAGGACGACGTCGAGGAGCTCGCCGCTAAGTCCGGCGTGCCCGTGTGGAACGGCCTGACCACTGAGTGGCATCCCACCCAGATGCTCGCCGACATCCTGACCGTCCAGGAGAACTTCAACTACGACATCAAGGGCAAGACCCTCGTCTTCATGGGCGACTGCAAGAACAACGTTGCTCGCTCCCTCATGGTTGTCTGCTCCAAGCTCGGCATGAATTTCGTGGCCTGTGGCCCCGAGGAGTGCATGCCCGCTGACGACGTCATCGAGGCCTGCAAGCCCATCGCCGAGGCTAACGACTGCACCATCAAGCTGACCACCGACGTCAAGGACGGCGTCACCGGTGCCGACGTTATCTACACCGACGTGTGGGTCTCCATGGGCGAGCCTGACGAGGTCTGGGCCGAGCGCATCGCTCAGCTCACCCCGTATCGTGTCACCTCCGAGGTCATGGCTATGGCCAACCCGGGTGCCATCTTCCTGCACTGCCTGCCCAGCTTCCACGACACCAACACCACGATTGGCGCCGAGAAGTGCGAGCAGTTCGGCATTACCGAGCAGGAGGTCACCGACGAGGTCTTCGAGAGCCCCGCTTCCAAGGTTTTCGACGAGGCCGAGAACCGCATGCACACCATCAAGGCTGTCATGTACGCAACGCTCAGGTAAGAGCCTTTAAGCATTTCGCTCGGGGTGTATTGCTGCACACCCCGAGCGGTTTGTCTGGTAAATATCTTGCGTCGGGCGGTGGGCACGGCACGGAAGATCCGCTTCGCGCGAGAAAGTTAAATGATTTATGAAGGGGGGATGAGAACTATGACTGAGACCGCTAAGAAAAAGCGCGGTATGCCTTCATCGTTCACCATTCTTCTAGCTCTGCTGGCAATTGTTGCAGTGATTACCGTTATCGTCTCCGGCACGTCCGGCGGCGCTGTTACTGCAGCCCGTCTGAGCGATTTCTGCACCGCCCCGATCCTGGGCTTCGCTGACGCTCTGCCCGTCTGCCTCTTCGTTATGATCCTGGGCGGCTTCCTCGGTATGATGACCGAGACCGGCGCCCTGGACAACGGCATCGCCGTTCTGGTGCAGAAGCTTAAGGGCAACGAGATCATGCTCGTTCCTGTCCTTATGCTCATCTTCTCCCTCGGTGGTACCACCTATGGTATGTGCGAGGAGACCGTTCCCTTCTACGCCCTGCTCGCCGCTACCATGATGGCTGCCGGCTTCGACCCCATGGTCGGCGCCGCTACCGTCCTGCTCGGCGCTGGCTGCGGCTGCCTGGGCTCCACGGTTAACCCGTTCGCCGTCGGCGCTGCCGTCGACGCTCTGACCGGCGTTGGCATTGAGGTCAACCAGTCCATCATCATCGGCCTCGGTGCCGTCCTGTGGATTGTTACCACGGCCATTTCCATCTTCTTCGTCATGGGCTATGCCAAGAAGGTCAAGGCTGACAAGGGTTCCACCATCCTGTCGATGCAGGAGCTCAAGGACGCCGAAGAGGCTCACGGCAAGGCTGCTTCCGAGGTTAACAAGGAGGTCAAGCTCACCGGTCGTCAGAAGGGCGTTCTGATCGCCTTTGCCTTCACCTTCGTCGTCATGATCGTCGGCTTCATTCCGCTGGCCGACCTCAACGAGGGCGTTGCCAACTTCTTTGACGCTGGCGCTGTCTACGATGCCGACGGTAACACCGTCGTCCAGGGCTGGTCTGCCCTGATCACCGGCCTGCCCATTGGCCAGTGGTACTTCGACGAGGCTTCCACCTGGTTCTTCCTCATGGCTATCCTGATCGGTATCATCGGTGGCCTGTCCGAGAAGCAGATCGTTAACACCTTCATCACCGGCGCTGCCGACATGATGTCCGTTGTTCTCGTCATCGCCCTCGCCCGTGGCATCTCCGTCCTCATGGCCAACACCGGTCTCGACGTCTACGTCCTCGACGCTGCCGCCAGTGCCCTGGCTGGTCTGTCCGGCGTGATCTTCGCTCCCATGAGCTTCCTGGTCTACTTCGGCCTGTCCTTCCTGATCCCCTCGACCTCTGGTATGGCTACCGTCTCCATGCCCATCATGGGACCGCTGGCTGTTAAGCTCGGCTTCTCGCCCGAGGTCATGGTCATGATCTTCTCCGCCGCCATCGGTGTCGTGAACCTGTTCACCCCGACCTCCGGTGCCATCATGGGCGGTCTCGCCCTGGCCAAGATCGAGTGGACGACCTGGCTCAAGTTTGCCCTTAAGCTCATCGTCGTTCTCTCCGTCGTCTGCGCCATCATCCTGACCGTCGCCTGCGTGTTGATCTAAGTACCCAACGGGTGCCCCACGGAAACCTTGACGATCCTGTAGAGGATCACTTGGTCATCGTCTGTCCGGTGGGGTCAACCCACCGGTAGACTCCTACCTTTAGCCCCCTCCCGTTCCGTGCGCGGGAGGGGGCGCTCTTATGTTGCGCGCCGCCCAGAACGACAATTTGTCATTCAAAAGGCAAGGCATGACCAAAAGGTCTATGCCTTGCCTTTTTCATGCCAACTCGTACGTTCTGGACGGCGCTCGCTGACTTATGCTCAACCTGCGATGTTGCCATTGTTGGTGCAGGGGAAGTGCGTTTGGGGCAGCTAATTTGGGACGGGGCTTTTTTGACTACCCCCACATAAAGGGTAGTCAAAAAAGCCCCGTCCCAAATTAGCTGCCCCGGCCTCGTCGGTGGGGGAGGGTCTGCTCCGCTATAATCGCCTAGGACATTAAATGGAAACGGGACGGGAGCCATACATGCGCCAGGGTTTCGACAACGCGAAGTATATCGAGCTGCAGGCTGCTCACATTAAGGAGCGCATCTCGCAGTTTGGCGGCAAGCTGTATTTGGAGTTTGGCGGCAAGCTGTTCGATGACTATCATGCGAGCCGCGTGCTGCCGGGTTTTGAACCGGACAGCAAGTTCCGCATGCTCAAGAGCATTGCCGACGACGTCGAGGTCATCATCGCAATCAATGCGAACCATATCGAGAAGAACAAGGCCCGTGGCGACTTGGGCATTACCTATGACGAGGACGTCCTGCGTCTGGTCGATCTGTTCCGCGGGAACGGATTTGCCGTTGCCGCCGTGGTCATCACGCAGTATGCCGGTCAGCCCGCTGCCGACGTCTTCCGCAATCGTCTAAACGCGCTCGGCATTCCCGCCAAGCTGCACCATCCCATCGAGGGCTATCCGCACGATGTCGACCTGATCGTTTCTGATGAAGGCTACGGCAAGAACGAGTTTGTCGAGACCACGCGTCCGCTCGTTGTCGTGACGGCGCCCGGCCCTGGCTCGGGTAAGCTCGCCACCTGCCTGTCGCAGCTGTATCACGAGCACAAGCATGGCACCGCTGCCGGCTATGCCAAGTTCGAGACCTTCCCGGTCTGGAATCTCCCCCTCACGCATCCGGTGAACATTGCCTATGAGGCTGCCACGGCAGACCTCGATGACGCCAACATCATCGACTCGTTCCACCTTGAGGCATATAACAAGACCACGGTCAACTACAACCGAGACGTTGAGGCGTTCCCGGTTGTTCGCGCCCTGATGGAAAAGATCTTGGGCGAGAGCCCCTATCAGAGCCCTACGGACATGGGCGTCAATATGGTCGGTTTTGCCATTACCGATGACGATGCATGCCGAGATGCCTCCAAGATGGAGATCGTGCGCCGCTATTTTGCCGCGGTTGAAAGCGTGCGCCGTACTGGCGTGGGCGATGAGCAGGTCGACCGTCTCAAACTCATTATGAAAAAAGCCGGCATCGACAAGAACTATTCGCCGGCACGCTCGGCTGCTCTCACCAGGGAGCAACTGACGGGCGGTCCCGTGGGTGCCATGGTGATGCCGGACGGTTCGGTAGTGACCGGAAAGACCTCAACGCGTCTGGGTGCCGCGAGCTCGCTCATCATGAACGCGCTTAAGCATGTTTCGGGCGTCGATCTTGAGCTCGAGGTCATCAGCGATGAGGCGATTGAGCCTATCAGCAAGCTCAAGACGCATTTCCTTGGCAGCAAAAACCCGCGTCTCCACACCGACGAGACGCTCATGGCGCTCTCTATCACCTCGGCCACGAGCGAGACGGCTACTCGTGTTCTTTCGGGTCTTGAGCAGCTGCGCGGCTGCGACGCCTTCTTTAGCGTGATTATCTCGCCTACGGACGAGACGGTGCTGCGCAAGCTGGGCATTAACGTGTGCTGTGAGCCCAAGTTTGAGCGCCGCGGCTTCTTCCATCGCTAAGATTGAGATGAGACGCCGTATCGGAGTACGCACCCGATGCGGCGCTTAGGGGGTTTTAGGGCTATATTTGCCGAAATTTAGGCCGTTTACCTGCCCAAAAGCGATTTGCGCGGTATACAATTACCTCAGTGGATACATCCTTTGCGGGGCTACCCATGATGGATGTTGCCGGCCATCGAGGGATGCGCCGGTCATGCGCGGTGCTTTTGATGCTCGTGCTCGGTTTGAGGAGGCTGCCATGGCGGGCAAGGGTCGTGCGAGTGTCAACGATATGAAGCGTGTCGAGGTGCTGGTGCTGATGGAGATCGCTCGGCAATCTAAGGGAAACGGTGTGCCGTACGGTTTCTCGCGCAAGACACTCTCCGAGTGCGTAGGGGTTTCGCCGTATCGTGCCCGCGCTGCAATCGACCGTTTGGATTCTGATGGCCTTATCGAGGTCGTTTCTCGTTATAACGATGATGGCGGCCAGCTTGCAAACGGCATATGCCTGACCGGGCGAGGCGAGTGGTACCTTAAGGGTGTTCGTGCCGGCATGCTTGTTCAAGATATGTTGAAGGATGAGACTGCCGATCGGTAACAACACGGCAGCTTCGACGAGCCTGCACCGCCCAAAGCTACTTGGGCGGTGTTTTGTTTCGAGATGGAGAAATGCGGGCATGCGGGTGAAAAATAGCGAGCGGCTTGCTTTTCGAGTATTACAATGAAGACCCGTAAGATGTGAATGGAAAACTTCTACGGGAAGCGCAGGTAATTCAATATGACCAAGCATGTGTTTGTAACCGGCGGCGTAGTTTCGTCCTTGGGTAAGGGCATCACCGCGGCCTCGTTGGGCCGTCTGCTCAAGTCACGCGGCTACAAGGTGACGATGCAGAAGGCCGACCCGTATCTGAACGTCGACCCCGGCACCATGAGCCCGTTTCAGCATGGTGAGGTCTTCGTGACCGAGGATGGCTACGAGTCCGACCTGGACCTGGGCCATTATGAGCGCTTTATTGACGAGAATCTTACCCGTGATTCCAACTTTACGACCGGCGCTATCTACAAGAGCCTGATTGCCCGTGAGCGTCGCGGTGACTTTTTAGGCGGCACCGTTCAGGTGATTCCGCACGTCACCAACGCCATTAAGGATAAGTTCCGCCGCATCGAGGAGCAGACCGGTTCCGACGTGGTCATCACCGAGCTGGGCGGCACGATTGGCGATATCGAGTCGCAGCCGTTCGTGGAGGCCATCCGCCAGTACCGTAAAGAGGCCGGTCCCGAGAACGTCTGCTACATCCACGTGTCGCTCGTCCCCTATATCGCCGCCGCGCATGAGGTCAAGACCAAGCCCACGCAGCATTCGGTCAAGGAGCTTCGCAGCTTTGGCATTCAGCCCGACATCATTGTGCTGCGTTCTGATCACCACATCGACGATGCCATCCGTGGCAAGATCGCAAGCTTCTGCGACGTCGATACCGACTGCGTCTTTACCAATGAAGATTGCGCGAGTATTTACGACGTGCCGCAGCTGCTCGCCGAGCAGGACTTTGACCTGCGCATTTGCGAGCGCCTGGGCTTGGACCCGCGCGAGCGCGACATGAGCGAGTGGAACGAGTTCCTGCGCAAACAGAATCATGCCAACCACCATGCCGACAAGGTCAAGATCGCCGTTGTGGGCAAGTACACCCAGCTCCCCGATGCCTACCTGTCGGTTATCGAGGCCCTGCATCATGCAGGCGTTTTCTATGATCGTCATGTGGACGTGCAGCTGGTCGACGGCGAGAGCCTCGACGAGCAGAACGTCTCCGAGGTGCTGGGCGACGCATCGGGCATTTTGGTGCCCGGCGGCTTTGGCAAGCGTGCCTTGGAGGGCAAGATTCTTGCTGCCGAGTTTGCTCGCGAGCATAAGATTCCGTATCTGGGCATTTGTCTGGGCATGCAGGTCGCCGTGTGCGAGTTTGCCCGCAACGTGGTCGGCCTTGCCGGCGCTAGCTCCTCCGAGTTCGATCCGGACGGTCCGTTTAGCGTAATTGACCTGATGAGCTCGCAGGAGGACGTGACCGAGAAGGGCGGCACCATGCGCCTAGGCGCCTATCCGTGCAAGCTCGCCGCCGATACCCTTGCGCGCGAGGCCTATGGCGAGGAGCTTGTCTATGAGCGCCACCGTCATCGCTTTGAGTTCAACAATGCCTTCCGCGACCAGCTCGAGGACGCGGGTTTGGTTATCTCGGGTCTTTCGCCTGACGAGCGTCTGGTCGAGATGGTCGAGCTGCCGCGTGACGTGCATCCGTGGTATGTGGCCACCCAGGCCCACCCCGAGTTTAAGAGCCGTCCGACCAAGCCGCAGCCTCTGTTCCGCGAGTTCGTGCGCGCCTCGATTGGCCAGCACGAGGGTGTCGATCGCCTGCAGGTGACGCCCATGAACCTCGCGACGGACTAAGGGTGCCAGCGAACGAAAGACATACCGAAGATACTCCCTCGTTGCTCGATACGGTGACGGGGGAGTATCTTGATTACCTTGCGGTCGAGCGAGGCCTGGCGCGCAATACGATCGCGGCATATCGTCGTGACTTGACGACTTACTGTTCCTACCTGGAGCGGGCCGGTGTTGAGTCCTTTGAAGGCGTGAACCGTCAGATAATAGAGGGTTTTGTCGGTGATCGGCGCGACGGGGGCTACTCCGATGCCTCGGTGGAGCGTGCAGTTGCGGCCGTGAAAGGTTTGCATGCCTTTTTGGTTCGCGATGGAATCGTCGCCCAAAACCCGACGGCTGCACTGCGCCTGCCCAAAAAGGCGGAGCGCCTTCCGGAGTGTCTCTCGGTAGGGGATGTCTCGGCGCTCCTCGACCAAGATTTCCCGGAAGGGGAGATGGGTTTGCGGGACCATGCCATTTTGGAAGTGCTCTATGGATGTGGCCTGCGCGTGAGCGAGTTGGTGGGGCTCGATGTGGGCGACGTCCATTTTGACGACGGCTTTGTGCTGGTGCGCGGCAAGGGCTCGAAGGAGCGGCTTGCCCCACTCGTGGGAAGTGCCGCACGGGCTATGGCTCAATATATTGCTGATGGGCGTCGGCGCCTGGCCGCTCATGCCCGCGGGTCAAAGACGCCGGCAGTCTTTTTAAATAAGAACGGTGGTCGCCTGTCGCGTCAGAGTGTTCACGTCATATGCGAGCGATACGGGCGTCAGGTGGGACTGGTGGGGCTTCATCCTCATACCTTGCGTCACTCCTTTGCGACCCATATGCTTGCGGGCGGTGCCGACCTGCGCGTGCTACAGGAGATTTTGGGACATGCCGACATTTCGACCACACAGGTCTACACGCATGTCGACCGCACGCAGCTGACCGAGGTCTACCTGGCGGCTCATCCGTTGGCGCATCGCTAGCGACTCTTTGACCTGCATATTTACAACTAATGGGGGACGGACCCCAGGTTGTCGTGACGCGGTTTTGTGCGCGTATCGGCAATCTGGGGTCCGCCCCATCTTTTGTCTTGCGCCGATGCGCCGGTGGGTCGCGCGTGACGTTGGTGGGGAAGTTTGGGGGGCGATGTGAACGGCGCGTAAAGGGACACAAAATTCGCCTCAAGGTCAACTTGAAGGTTGAGGTTGAAAGCCGGGCTGCTACAGATGGCATCCCGGCTTTGCTGTAAACACAACATGTTGTGTTTTCGAACATATGAACGAGGGTGTTTTACAGCACATAAAGGGTGGAGTGGTGGGGTGTTGGGGGGGAAGGTGTGGGGAAAGATGTTGAAAAATGGGGCAGTTCCCCATATTATTAATGACGTCGACAGGCGGGGTGGTTCCCCGCGTACGTGCCATCTGAGTAACCGAGGGGAGGGCGCACATGGGAATGACGGGTGCATACGAGCGCAATCTCGATGCAAAAGGTCGTCTGTCCCTGCCTGCACCCCTTCGCGAGGAGCTTGGAGAGCATGTTCGCGTGTTCAAAGCCCTGGATGTCGATGCTCTGTACGTGTTCTCTGCCGAGGCCTTCGATAAGTGGGTCGAAGGACTCTTCGCGGGTCGTGAGGGCCACGAGGGTTTTAACCCGCGTGACATCAACGACCAGAAACTCATGAGGGCGATCAACAAGCGCACCACCTCGATGGATGTGGACAGCGCCGGTCGTATCGGTCTTTCTGAGTCTCTCCGCAAGCAGGCGAACCTCGACCGCGAGGTCACGGTTGTGGGCAACTACGACCACCTCGAGGTTTGGGACCGTGCTACGGCCGATGAGGACGATGACGATGAGGCTCTGCTGGACCTCTTCTTCTCGTAAGGGCAAGGCATGAGTAACGGATGGAGCGTGGGATCTTGACACAAGAATATCGGCATGAACCTGTCATGCTCGGCGAAGTGCTTGAGTCGCTGCAGCTAAAGAGCGGATCTGTCGTCTGCGATTGCACCCTCGGCGGTGCCGGTCATTCGGTAAAGATGGCCGCGCAGGTGGGGGAGACGGGTCTTTTGCTCGGCGTCGATCAGGACGACATGGCCCTCGAGGCCGCTGGTGCCCGTCTGGATCGCGAGGTCCCCGGCGTCCCGCATCAGCTGCTGAAGGGCAACTTTGGCGACTTGGACGAGCTGCTTTGCTCGGCCGAGGTGCCCGGGGTCGATGGCTTCCTGTTCGACTTAGGCGTTTCGTCACCGCAACTCGATATCCCTGGCAGGGGCTTTTCGTATAACGAAGATGCCCCATTGGACATGCGGATGGATCCGGGTAACAACACCCTAAACGCAGCTGAGGTCATCAACACCTATAACGAACACGACCTCGCCCGGATTCTACGCGTCTATGGCGAAGAGAAGTTCGCCTCGCAGATCGCACGCGAGATCGTGCGTCGCCGCGAGTCCGAACCGATTGAAACCACCGGTCAGTTTGTCGAGATCATCAAGGCTGGCATTCCGGCTGCCGCTCGTCGGCATGGCGGACACCCGGCCAAGAAAAGTTTCCAGGCCATTCGCATCGAGGTCAATCATGAACTCGATGTGCTCGAGAGAGGACTTGACGCCGCCGCCAGGTGGCTCAACCCGGGCGGACGCATCTGCGTCATCTCGTATCACTCGCTCGAGGACCGTATCGTAAAGAACCACTTTAAGGAGATGAGCCAGGGGTGCACGTGTCCGCCGGAGATTCCGGTGTGCGTGTGCGGCAACGTGCCGATACTCAAGGTCATCACCCGCAAACCCTTGGTTGCCCAACCCGATGAGGTTGCGCGCAACCCTCGGGCGAGATCAGCCAAAATCCGCGTGGCGGAGCGCTTGTAGCGTTACGCGCGCGATATTGGACCTCCCGCTCGCACCATAAACGAAGCTTAAACACACTACCAACGTACTCGGGATGGGAGGCGGCATATCATGGGCTACAACACCTCAAACGCAGCACTCGCCTATGATATGAACGCCATGCCCGCCTACCGCGAGGCACCGCAGGCGCCCGCTGCTCCCCGTGAGCAGCGCACACCGCGCTTTGATGTCTACACGGGCGCGGGCCGTCAGGCAAACCAGGCGGTAAGCCCGGTTTTCATGAGCGTTCTTAAAACGTTTTGCATCATTGCGGCTATCTTCATGACGATTGGCGTCGCCCGCGTGGCGCTTGCAAGCGTTACGGCCCAGGTGCTCAACAGCAACGCCGAGCTTACCAACACGCTCGAGAAGGCGACCGATGAGAGCTCTGACCTTGAGGTCATGCACTCTGTTTATGGTGCCGATACGCGCATTCGCGATCTTGCGGGCGCTTATGGCATGGTGGAGCCCAGCGAGAGCGTTACACTTGATTTTTCGCAGGATGCAGCCGCGGGCGCTAGCTCGGCTGCGGCTGTCCAGTAATAAGACGGTAGCTGAGTATGACAAATGATTATCGCCGCGGTCCAGACGGGAGTCGCGGGCAGGGACGTCCCTCTTCGCGGGGACGTTCTGGTTATCAAGGATCGGGTCGGTCATCTTACAACTTGGGGTCGAATCGTGGCAACGATCCAACGTCGCGCCTTCGCGGCTCGGATGACCCTCAAGTACGCAATAGCAGATCGAATAGACGATCTTCGACCGAATGGCTTACGGGGACGCCATTGCCTCGCCGTAATGTCGTCATGGGTTGTATCGGTTTGGGCCTGGCTGCGGGCGCCATCCGCCTTACCGACTACCAGATCGTAAATGCCGATGAGTTACGCGGGCGCGCCGATGCTCGACGCCTGCTTGCGGAGACGCTTTACGCCAAACGCGGCACGATCTACGACCGAAACGGCAACGTGCTGACGTCATCGGTCGAGTGCAGCAATGTCGCCGTGAATCCACAGCTGATCGAGGATGTCGATAAAACGGTATCGGCCTTGGTTAAGGCGACTGGAATCGATAAGAAGACTTGCCGCAAGCTGGTTCAGTCCGATGGCACTTGGGTGTATATCAAGCGCCAGGTGGACGAGGACGATGCCGCGGCATTGAAGAAGAAAAATCTGCCCGGCGTGCTCTTTGAGCAGGCGATGAAGCGGGTGTATCCATACGGCAATCTGGCTTCGCAGGTTCTAGGCGTGGTGAACGTTGACAACGTGGGCCTAACGGGCCTTGAAAAGCAATATGACAAATTGCTGACCGGAACAAACGGTACGCTGGTACGAGAGCGCGCGAGGGACGATAGCTATATTGCGGGTGGCGCCTATAAAAAGGTTGCCGCCATCGATGGCGTTGACATCGTGACGACGCTGGATGTCAATATCCAGCGTGCAGCAGAGGACGCTCTGGCGGAGGCGGTCGAGAAGACCAAAGCCAAGAACGGTTCGGCTTTGGTGACAGACCCTACTACCGGCGAGATTCTGGCCGCCTGTTCGTATCCGACCTACGACCCGACCAATCTGGAGAACGCCAAGACCGAGGATATGAACTTGCGCTTGGTCACCGATGCGTATGAACCCGGTTCGGTCTTTAAGACGCTCGTTGCAGGTGCGGGTTTCGACTTGGGCGTCGTGCGCTCGAGTACGTCGTTTGAGGTACCGGCGAGCATTAAGGTCGGCGACGATACCGTTACCGATG
This sequence comes from Collinsella sp. LCP19S3_D3, assembly GCF_052121455.1. Lineage (NCBI taxonomy): Bacteria > Bacillati > Actinomycetota > Coriobacteriia > Coriobacteriales > Coriobacteriaceae > Collinsella > Collinsella sp. LCP19S3_D3. The sequence goes on from NZ_JBQKEF010000001.1 coordinate 167,567, forward strand.
TCGATAAGCGTGACTACGCCATGACCATGGATGTGCGCGAGATGATGCGCCGCTCATCCAATGTTGGCTTTGTATTGGTCGGGCATAAGATCGGCGCGGACGATTTTGCCGCGTACGTGGACAAATGGGGCGTTGGACACAGTTCGGGCATCGATTTTCCCGGCGAGAGCCTTGGCATTGTCAAGGAGCGTGACCAGTATGACGGCGCCACGTTGGGCTCGATGAGTTTTGGCCAAGCGCTGTCTGTCTCGCCGATTGAGATTGCGCGCGCCGTGGGTGGCATTGCCAACGACGGCGTGATGATGACGCCGCACTTTTATAAATCCAGCAAAGGCGAGGAGAAGGACTGGGGCGAGGGCGAGCAGGCGATTTCTGAGGACGCCGCCGCCCAGGTGATATCGTGCATGCAGACGGTCGTTTCCGAGGGCACGGGTGTCGGGGGCGCCGTCGACGGTTACGACGTGGCGGGTAAGACCGGTACGGCCGAGCGCGCCGATGAAAAAGGCGGCTACCTCAAAGCGAGCTATATGTCGTCCTTTATGGGGTTTGCCCCGGCGCAAGCACCCAAGGTTTTGTGTTATATCACGCTCGACGGAACGCCGAGCGGTTCGGATGCCGCCGCCGTGCCGTTCCAGATCATTATGGCTAACGCGCTCGATGTGTTGGGTATCCCACGCACCAAGTAGGGGGTTACAATCCTGAAAAGGGCTGTCGATTAATCTGGAGGGTGTTCACATGCCCTGCACCACGCATGCGCGGCGCTGGGATACAATACGCCGATAGCATTATTAGGTTTACAGGGGAGCTGCAATGATAGAGATCGCCGTCAACAATCTCGCGGCCGCAACAGGGGCCCGGACCGTGACGGGAGAAGCCGATCGGGTATGCCGTGGGTGCGTTATCGACTCGCGCCAGGTTGAGGAAGGCACGATTTTTGTTGCCTTTCCGGGTGAAAAAGTCGACGGCAACGATTTTGCTTCCCGCGCCATCGAATCGGGCGCCGGCGCTGTTGTGATGACGCGCGAGCCCAATGCCGAGCTTGTATCGCTGGCTCAGCGTAAGGGCTGCGCCATCCTACACACCGATGATCCCGAGGAATTTTTGCTGCGCCTGGCACATGCCTATCGCACGCAGCTTGGCTGCCTCGTGGTTGGCATTACCGGCTCTATCGGTAAGACGACGACCAAGGATGTCCTTGCGGCAGTGCTTGCCAAGCGCTATCGCGTTTGGGCCACCAAGGGTAATTTCAACAATCTGATCGGTATGCCGCTCACGGTTTTGGCCGCTCCTGCCGACACCGAGGTGCTGGTTCTCGAGATGGGTATGAACCATTTTCACGAGATCGAGCGCCTTTCTCGGTCCGCCAATCCCAACCTTGCCATCGTGACCAAGATCGGCACCTCTCATATTGGAATCCTGGGAAGTCGCGAGAATATCGCCCGCGCTAAGTCCGAGATTGTTGGGGGCATGTGTGCCGCCGACGACCTTCTCCCGTTGCTGGTTTTGGGCGGCGAAGACGACTTCACCCTGTTCATTCGTGAGACGTTTGCCGAGCCCGCGGGTATCGACGTGATGCTGGCGGGTGTTTCGGATGTTGATGAGGTTTGCGCCCGCGGCATTCACATTGATGATGAGGGCCGCCCGGTCTTTACGCTTGACTTTGGTATGGGTGAGTCCGTTGACACCATGCTCGCCATTCCCGGCGTCCAGTCCGTTCCCAATGCCGTTAAGGCCGCCGCAGTTGCCTATCGTTTGGGTGTGACCCCCGAGCAGATCGATGCTGCCTTTAGGGGTATCGCGATTACCGGTCATCGTCAGGAGATCAAACACGCCAAGAGCGGTGCCCGCATTATCGACGACTCGTATAACGCCAGCGCCGAATCCATGGCTGCTGGCCTTGACCTGCTGTGCTCGCTTTCGTGTTCTGGCTCTCGAATGGCGATTCTGGGCGAGATGGGCGAAATGGGCGACGAGGCCCCCCGCATGCATGAGCTGGTTGGCGCCTATGCCGCGGCTAAAAAGCTCGATATACTGGCGTGCGTGGGCGGTGAGCTGGCCGCTCGTATGGCCGAAGCCGCGCGCATGATGGGCATGGACGAGGACCGCATCCAGGTGTTCTCCGATTATCAGCAGTTGCTCGACCGTATGGCCGGTGCACTTGAGAAACATGACGTTGTGCTGGTCAAGGGCTCTCGCTTTGTCGAGCTCGACCGCTTTGTGGAAGGTGTGTGCTAGCCCATGTTCGGGAACCCCGCGTATCCTACATACCAGGCCTTTTTGGGACTTGGCATCGCCGCCGCCATTGCGCTGCTGCTCATGCCGTGGTGGATCAAGCTTCTTAAGGTCGAGGGTATCGGCCAGCAGGTCCGCGCCGATGGACCCAAACGCCACCTGATTAAGCAGGGCACGCCCACCATGGGCGGCGTTGTCATTCTCGTAGCCGTTTCGCTGACGTGCCTTTTGATGGGCAAGCTCACCACCGAGCTTGTGCTCGTGCTGCTTGCCACGCTTGCAACCGGCGTTCTGGGCCTTATCGATGATTTGACCTCTGTCACGCACGGTCGTTCGCTCGGCCTGACGCCCCACGCCAAGATGATCGGTCTCACCATCATCTGCGTCACGTTTACCGTGCTTGCCGTCAGCTGGTGCGGCGTTGCCCCCGAGATTCGTTTTCCCGGCGGTCTGACGATTGACCTCGGTATCTTCTCGACCACCATTGGTGGCCTTACCTTTCCGTGGCTCTACATCGTCTTTTGCTGGCTGATGATCGCCGGTCTTTCTAATGCCGTGAACCTGACCGATGGCCTGGACGGCCTTGCCGGTGGCACCTCCATGATTGCCATGCTTGCCATGGCTGCCATGGCGTTTTTGCACGGTGACGTAAACCTGTCTATCTTCTGTACCGCATGTGCTGGTGCTTGCCTGGGCTTCCTTTGGTTCAACTGCTATCCGGCGAGCATCTTTATGGGTGATACCGGCTCTCTTGCCTTGGGTGCGGCCTTTGCCTGCACGTCCATTATGACCAACACCGAGGTCGTCTCGCTCATCATCGGCGGCCTGTTTATCGTCGAGACCCTGTCGGTCATGATTCAGGTCGTCTACTTCCACTTTACGCATAAGCGCGTCTTCCTTATGGCGCCCATTCATCATCATTTCGAGAAGAAGGGATGGGCCGAGACTAAGGTCGTCATCCGTTTTTGGATTGTCGCTGCCGCTTTTGGCGCTCTGGGCCTTGCCCTGTTTTTCCAGTTGGGATAGTGGTTTTTCATGCCTCTTGCAGATTCCTTTAGCCTGCTCGTCTTGGGCCAGGGTAAGTCCGGTCTTGATGTCGCTCGCTGGGCGCTTGCGCACCCCGAGCGCGTGAGTACCGTTACCGTGTACGGTGGCGGCACGTCCGAGCCCAATGATGCCACGCGCTCGCTCGAGGCGCGCGGGGTATCGTTTGTCTATGGAACCGAGCAGGTCGAGGGCGCGTTTGATGTATGTGTGACGTGTCCGGGCATCTCGGAGTTCTCGTCATTCTTTAAGGCTGGCCGCGATCACGCTGTCCAGATCATGGGTGAGCCCGAGTTTGCCTACCGCCTGTCTCCCCAAAATTGGATCGCCATTACGGGCACCAATGGCAAGACGACCACCACGTCGCTGACCGACTACCTGCTTAAGGCAGCGGGCGAGGCGAGCGTTGCTGTCGGTAATATCGGTGAGCCTCCGGTGAACGAAATCGACGACCGCGCGCATAACGAGTGGTTTGTAGCTGAGCTTTCGAGTTATCAGATCGCAACGACGACCGAGCTTCACCCCCGTGTGGCGGTGCTGCTCAACATCACCCCCGACCATCTGGGCTGGCACAAGAGCCATAAGAACTATGCGCTCGCCAAGATTAAGCTCTTCGAGAATATGGTCGATGATGACCTTGTGGTTATCGACGTCGAGGATGCCGGTATCCATGAATTCGATGAGTATGTCTACACGCCGGGTCGTCGCATCTGCAAGGTCGCCTTTGACGAGCCTGCGGGCGAGGACGCCGCATTTGTGCGCGATGGCAAGATGGTCATTCGCCTGAAGGGCGTCGAGACCCCGCTCATCGCCACGTCCGAGCTCAAAATCTCCGGACATCACAATGTCATCAATGCCCTGTGCGCTGCCACGGCTGCCCTGGCCGTCGGTGCCGATGTCGACGGTGTGTGTCGCGGCCTGGCCTCATTCCAGCCGCTGGAGCACCGCGTTGAGCCCTGTGGCGAGATCGATGGCGTGCGCTACGTCAACGATTCCAAGGCAACGAACACCGATGCGGTCGAAAAGGCCCTGACGGCGTTTCCCGACGACGACGTGATCTTGCTGCTCGGTGGTCACGATAAGGGCACGCCACTCGAGTCCTTCGCCCGCGTTGTCATGGACAACGTGCGATCGGTCGTCTGCTTTGGCGATGCGCGCGAGCGCTTTACCGCCGCTATGGACGAGGCCGATGTCGATGGTGACGTTGATATCGCTCAGGCTGACGACCTGCGCGACGCCGTCGACGTTGCCCGTTCGCTGTCGAGCCGAGGCGACGTGATCCTGCTTTCTCCCGCCTGTTCTTCGTTCGATGAGTTCTCGGGCTACGAGGAGCGCGGCCGCGTGTTTAAGGACTACGTGGCCCAGCTTGCCGCCGCAGCGAAATCGCAAATGGAATAGGGGCCGCCGGTGAGAGAGGAGAGCCCCCGACAAGGTATGAGGAGGCCCGACTCGGACCGTGCTTCCTCGCAGCGCAGTACGCCGCGTTCCGGTCGCGGCGGGCAGACGCTCAGCGAACGCTATATTGCCGGCGTCCCCGCCCGCATCATGCGCCCTCGTTTGATATTCATGGCGTGCCTGTTTACTTTAGTGTGCTTTGGTCTGCTGATGGTGTACTCGGCGTCATCGGTCGAGGCATTGCACGAGAACGGCTCGGCGACGTTTTTCCTGGTTCGACAGGCTACCTTTGCCGGGGTTGGCGTGCTTGCCATGGTTGCGATCGTTCGCGTCTTGCCGGACAGCTGGTTTGGGGAAAATGTACTTAGGATCTTCCTTATCGGCATGATTCTCTTGCTGTTTGCGGTATTTCTTGTCGGCAGTGGCAGCCGTGGCGCCACGCGCTGGCTCAACATCGCCGGTATTCAGTTCCAGCCGTCTGAGTTTTTAAAGCCGTTTGCCATCGCGTATTCGGCCATCATACTCGACCGTTTCTTTTCGCCCGGTGGCAACATCAACGAGTTCCTTCGTAAGATGGTCGTCTACTTGGGCATTTCGCTCTTTTTGATCTTTATCCAGCCCGATTATGGCACCGTCTTGATCATCTCGCTGACCCTCATGTGTATGGCGTTATTTGCGGGCCTAGACCCCAAGTTTATCATCGGCGTGATCATTCTCGTCATTGTCATGAGTGTGTTTGCGCTTGTTGCAGAGCCGTACCGCATGGTGCGTGTTCAGGTTGCCCTGAACCCTTGGGCCGACGAGTATGGCGATGGCTATCAGGCAACGCTTGCCATCATGGCGTTTGCTTCGGGCGGCTTGTTCGGCCGCGGCATCGGTAACTCCACCATGAAGTATTCGTATCTGCCCGAGGCACACAACGACTATATTCTGGCCATTATCGGCGAGGAGGTCGGTTTTTTCGGGACCGCGCTGCTCTTCCTGGTCTTTGCGATGCTGATTTACTCAGCGTTTCGCATTGCCGAACAGGCTGCGGACCGTCGCGGAGCGCTCATGGCATCGGGTTCCGCAGTCATTCTCGCGGTACAGTTTTTGATCAATGCGCTGGGCATCCTCAACGTGTTTCCCATGACGGGTAAGCCGCTGCCATTTATCAGCTACGGCGGTTCGTCGATTATCGTATCGCTTATGCTTGCGGGGCTGATCTTGCGCGTCTCGCACGAGAGCGCCCGTCGTGATGAGTACGACCGTCGCCGCGAGAGCTTTGCCGTTATGGACGAGAGCACCGCCGGCGTGCCCCATGTGCGCGGCGATCGCCCTTCGCGCAACGGTTTTACCGTCTTGGATGGCTCTGCGTCCGAGCCGGCGGCTCGTCCGCGCCCGCGAACGGCTCCGCAGGGGCGTCCCCAACGCCCGAACCCCCGAAGCTCGGGCGGCGGATATAATCGAATCAATTTGAATTCGGACCCGTCGGCGCGTCTGCGCACCGACGATCAGGGACCGCGCGTACGAAGGGATTTTCATGACCGATAAGATGACCGTTGCTATCGCAGCCGGCGGCACGGCGGGACATATCAACCCTGCGCTTGCCTTGGCTGAGGAGTTGCGCGACCGCGGACATCATGTTGTGTTCGTGGGCCAGTCGCACAAGCTCGAGGGTCGTTTGGTTCCCGAGGCCGGGTTCGATTTTGTACCTATCACGGTCACGGGCTTCGACCGTTCCCGTCCTTGGACCGCGTTGAGCTCGCTGTGGCGCGTCAATAAGGCCAAGCGCTCGCTCGCCAGCCATTTCTCAAAGGTTGGCAAGCCCGATGCTGCCATCGGTTTTGGTGCCTACGTCGAGGTCCCGCTGCTGGGCTGGTGCAAGGATGCGGGCGTTCCGTATCTGCTGCACGAGCAGAACTCTGTTCCGGGCCTGGCCAATAAGATGATGAGTTCCCATGCCGCCCGCGTGTGTATCTCGGTGCCGGCTGCGCGCTCTGTCTTTGAGCGCGAGGGCGACCCCGAGCATGTGCTCATGACCGGTAATCCGGTGCGCCGCTCGGTCATTGAGGGCGATCGCGCCCGCGGCCGCGAGGCACTTGGCGTGCCCGAGGATGCGACGCTTCTGCTCGTCTTTGGCGGTTCGCTCGGTGCCCAGCATCTCAACGAGCGCGTAGCCTCGCTCAAGAGTGAGCTGCTGACCCGCGAGAATCTCTACATTTTGCATTCGACGGGAGCCGACGGCTTTGAGGACACCGAGCGTGCTTTGGCGCTGACGTCCGATGAGACGAAGCGCTATCGCGTCCAGCCCTACATTGACAACATGGGCGACATGCTAGCTGCAGCTGACCTGGTGCTCTCGCGCTCCGGCGCCTCGAGCGTGGCCGAGATTGCCGCCCTCGCCGTGCCTTCGGTGCTCGTGCCGTATCCGCATGCCACGGCCGACCACCAGACGACCAATGCGCGTTATCTGGTCGATGCCGGTGCCGGCGTGCTTTGTGCCGATGCCGATATCGATGCTCCGGCGTTTGCCGAGGAGCTGCTGCATCTGGTCGATGACGCCGCAGCGCGCGATGCCATGCGTCAGGCGGCGCGCGGGTTGGCTCAGGACCGCGCCGCCGCACTTTTGGCCGATGCGGTAGAGGGTTTGCGTTAGTTAGACGGGATATCGAGCTTGCGCTCGCGCGGATGCGGTAGGTGCGGTACAGTTAACGGGTTACAGGCAGTGTTTACGCAAGGAGTACACGAGCACATGGCTGATTCCCAGACTGCAACCTCCGCGCCCGAGTTCAAGAGCGCCCACTTTATCGGTATCGGTGGCGCCGGCATGAGCGGTATCGCTCTCGTTTTGCACGAGCGTGGCTATGCCGTTACCGGTTCCGACCTTAAGACCTCGCGCTACATTCGTCAGCTTACCCGTGCTGGCGTGAAGGTTCATGTGGGCCACGAGGCCGCCACGATCGATGAGGTCAAGCCCGACGTGGTCGTGGTCTCTACCGCTATTCCCGAGTCCAACCCCGAGCTTGTGCGTGCTCGCGAGCTCGGTATTCCTGTGTGGCCCCGCGCCAAGATGCTCTCGGCTCTGGGCCACGGCTACACCACCATCGCTGTTGCCGGCACACACGGCAAGACCACGACGTCCTCGATGTGTGCCACCATGCTCGACCGCATGGGTCTGGATCCCAGCTTTTTGATCGGCGGTATCGTCGAGGGTTACGATACCAACGGAAAGAACGGCTCGGGTGACTACTTTGTCGCCGAGGCCGATGAGTCCGACAGCTCGTTCCTGTTCCTGAACCCCAACGTGGTCATCGTGACCAACGTCGAGGCCGACCATCTCGACCACTACTCGGGCATCGAGGAGATCGAGGCCACCTTTGCCAAGTTTATGGGCCTGGTTGGAGAGAGCGGTACCGTCATCGTTTGCGGTGAGGACCCGCATCTGGTCGAACTTGCCAAGTCGACGGGTCGCCACGTGCTTTCCTATGGCTTTGCCGAAACCAACGACGTCGTCTGCGTGCATCCGGATGTCAAGGGCATTCAGAGCGACTTTATCGTTCGCTTTGAGGATGGGACCGAGCATGCTGTCGAGATCAAGAGCAACCCCGGTCGCCACAACATGCTCAACGCCACGGCAGTGCTAACCGTTGCCCATGTCCTGGGTCTCGACGTCGATGCCGCAGCCGAGGCGCTTTCGAGCTTTGAGGGCGTCCGCCGCCGCTTTACCCATGTGGGCGATATTGACGGCATCACCGTGGTCGATGACTACGGCCATCACCCCACCGAGATCAAGGCGACGCTTGCCGCCGCCTCGTCGCTGGGCTATAAGCATGTTGACGTCGTGTTCCAGCCGCACCGCTATTCGCGTTTGCAGGCGCTGTGCGATGACTTTGCCGATGCCTTCGCCAATGCCGATAAGCTGCTGCTCATCGATGTGTTCTCTGCCGGCGAGATGCCGATTCCGGGCGTAACCTCCAAGATGCTCGCTGATACTGTGCGCGCCAAGCACCCTGGCAAGGAGGTCGTGTACTGCTCCAGCCGTCTCGAACTCAATCGTGAGCTCGAGAAGATGGTAGGTAAGGGCGATCTGCTGCTTACTATGGGCGCCGGCGACGTTACGACCGTTGGCCCTGAGTTCATCGAGTATCTGACTGCCAAGAAAGACGCTTAGCCCCTATGGGTCTGTTTAACGCCGTCATGGCGCTTTCGGGCATGATTGACACGGATGTAGTCGAGGATGAACGCCTTGCGCGTCATACGAGTTATCGTATCGGCGGCAAGGCCGACCTCTTCGTGACGTGCCATAGCTATCATGCCCTTCGTCGTGCCGTGGCAGTACTCGACCGTGAGCAGGTGCCGTGGGTCATTATCGGCAAGGGATCTAATCTGCTCGTTGCCGATGCGGGCTATCGCGGCGCCGTCATTTCGCTGGGGCGTGAGTTTCAGCGCACCGTTGTTGCCGAGGACGGTTGCACGCTGACCGTTGGCGCGGGCGTTATGTTCGCACGTTTGGTCAACGATGCCCTGTCGCGCGGGCTTTCGGGCCTTGAGTTTGCGGTTGGCATCCCCGGCTCGGTCGGCGGCGCCGTATCTATGAACGCCGGTACGCGTACCGAGTGGATAGGTTCGCTTGTCGAGGATGTGGTCACGTTTGACCCGGCATCCGGCATTAAGCATTATGCGGGGTCCGAGATTGCCTGGGGCTACCGTGAGTGCAGCCTGCCGCGTAACGAGATTATTCTCGAGTGCGTGCTTAAGCTCAAGCCTGCGCCTAAGGCCGACATTCGCGAGCGTATGGAGCGGTACCTGACGAGGCGCAAACGCACGCAGCCCATGGGTCGCGCTTCTTGCGGGTCGGTCTTTCGCAATCCACCCGACGCGAGCGTTGGCAAGCTGATTGAGGATTGTGGATTAAAGGGTTTTTCGGTTGGCGGTGCGGAAGTTTCGCCCGTACACGCTAATTTTATCGTTAATAACGGTACCGCCTCGGCCGATGACGTGGCCGCGGTTATCAGGCATGTGCACGGAAAGGTGAGGGAGGCGTATGGCATCGAGCTCAGACCGGAAGTCAAATTCCTCGGCTTCTAGAGCATCGAAACCTACCTTCCGCCGCGCCGGAGGGCGTTCCGGCGCACCCGTCCAGCCTCAACGCAAGCCCCCTGTGTCCTCCAAGCCCGCTGAATCCGTACGGTCCGCCAAACGTCCGGTCGTCGGCTCGCAACTTGGTGGACGCCCTGCCGCAAAAAAGACGGTTCACCCGGCTCCGCGCCCCTCGGTGACGTCTAAGTCGGCGATGGGTGCCAAGCCCTCTCGCCCCATAGTGACGCCCAAGCCCTCGCTGGGGGCTAAAGCGACGCATCCCGGTCGTACGTTGGGCGCTGCCAAGCCGCGCTCGTTGACGTCGGTGCCCGCCACTAAGGCACCTGCGACCAATAAGGGTATCAATCCGCTGTCGTCGCTTGGCGCCATGGCGAGTAAGACGTCCGAGGCCGCCTCTGCCGTTAAGGGCAAGGGCAAAATCGTGGGCGGAATCTTGGCGGCTGTGGCCGTGCTTGCCGTCGTTGCCATCGTCGTTATCAATTCCGGCCTGTTTGCCGCTACCGATATTCAGATCGAGGGCAGCGAGCATGTGACCAAGCACGATGCCATGCAGCTGATCAGTCTGCCCGAGAACACATCGCTCTTCAACGTAAATCCCGACCAGATTACCGAAGATCTCAAGCAGAACCCGTGGGTTTCGGGCGTGGACGTTCAACGGCAGTTTCCCCACACGCTCGTCATTACGCCGACGGAGCGCAAGGTCACCGCGATCGCTTATATAAGTTCCGACGATCTTGCCTGGGCCATCGGCGACGATGACACCTGGATCGCACCGCTTTCGACCTCTGTGGAGGTGGACGACCAGGGAAATGTCGTCACTTCGGGTGAGGGCGCCAACACGTTGAGCGGTATCGATGCTGCGTTGGCGCTGGCCAAGCACTACGGGGCCGTGCTGCTTACCGATGTCTCGGCTGATGTCGAGCCGGTCTCGGGGCGGGCTGTTTCTTCCAAGGCCGTTAAAGCGGGCCTGGATTACGTGCGTGGTTTTTCCGGCGAATTCTTGGCGCAGATCAAGGATATTTCTATACCTTCGGTCGAGGCCATCTCGGCGAATCTTGATAATGGCGTTGAGGTCTCGCTGGGCGATTCTGATGATATCGCCAAGAAGGAACGCGTCGTGACCAAGCTTCTGTCGCAGGTAGAGGGCGTAACCTACATTAACGTTCGGTCTCCCGGCAACTATACGTTTAGAAACGCACCGACCGCTTAGCGTCGGTGCGTGGCTTTGTTGAGGGGCCATACCACGCCGTTTATCTGGTTTGTTTGGTTTTCACGGTCAATTATTTGACTGATACGTTCATAATGTGCAAACATAATACGGTTTACCTTTGCATTTACTTTCAACCTGAAGGTTAATGTGCGCAGGGGTCAACCCATGCTATGGCTATAACCTTTGTTCGGAGGACCGACATGCACGAGACAGAGATCAACAACTACCTTGCCGTCATTAAGGTGGTCGGCGTCGGCGGCGGCGGTACCAACGCGGTCAATCGAATGATCGAAGAGGGCATTCGTGGCGTCGAGTTTGTTGCCATCAACACCGATGCTCAGGCGCTCGCGATCTCTGATGCCGATATCAAGGTCCACATCGGCACCGACCTTACCCGCGGCCTGGGCGCTGGCGCCAACCCCGAGGTTGGTCGCAAGGCTGCCGATGAGTCCCGCGATGACATCGCCGAGGCACTCGCTGGCGCCGACATGGTGTTCATCACCTGCGGTGAGGGCGGTGGCACCGGCACCGGCGCCGCTCCCATCGTTGCCGATATCGCGATGAACGAGGTCGGTGCGCTGACCGTCGCCGTCGTGACCAAGCCCTTCACCTTCGAGGGCCGCAAGCGTAAGAAGAGCGCCGAAGAGGGCATTAAGACCCTTTCCGATTGCGTCGACACCATGATCGTTATCCCTAACGACAAGCTGCTCGACATCGCCGAGAAGAAGACCACCATGCTCGAGGCCTTCGCGATTGCCGATGGCGTCCTTTCCCAGGGCACCCAGGGCATCACCGACCTCATCACCGTCCCGGGCATCATCAACCTGGACTTCGCTGATGTTAAGACCATCATGAAGCAGGCCGGCACCGCCATGATGGGTATCGGTACTTCTTCTGGGGACACCCGTGCCGTCGACGCCGCCCAGCAGGCTATTTCCAGCCCGCTGCTCGAGAGCTCTATCGATGGTGCTACGCGCGTCCTGCTCTCCATCGCCGGCTCCAAGGATCTGGGCATCCAAGAGATCAGCGACGCTGCCGACGTTGTCGCCAACGCCGTCGATCCCGAGGCCAACATCATCTTCGGTACCGTTGTCGACGAGTCCCTGGGCGATCAGGTGCGCATCACCGTTATCGCTACGGGCTTCTCCGACTCTAATGTCAACCGTCAGGATGAGCTCTTCGCTGCCCAGCAGTCCCAGAGCAAGGCTTCCGTTGCCGAGCCTCAGCGTACCGCTCCCGCTGCAAACTCTGCTCAGTCTGCCCCGACCCGCAACGTCGGCGGTACGGAACTTCCCAATTTTGGTAACGACCAGTTCGAGCTTCCCGACTTCCTTAAGCGTGGTAGCTTCTAGTTCGTTTTTCTCAACGACCTGCACGGGGTGTATCCATTTGGATGCACCCCGTTTTGTTTCTCGTTTGTAAACGAAAGCCTCCAATCTCTTTACGTTCCCCTTACGTTTGGTCCCTACCGCTGCGGGTATCCTTTTGTAGAAGTATGGCAGCCGTATGGCACGGACTGCTGCGGCTTGGCCGCGATACTTGTGTTATTAGGAGGCTTTAGTATGGCAGCACGTGCGGACAACGTTTCGCGTGTCGACCATGATGGAGTTACGTTGGTAGAGGGCGCGACGCACGATGTCCGCTTTGCCTTCACCGAACGCACTGGCGGTGTTTCCGAAGATGCGTACTCCTCACTCAATCTGGGCTCGCATGTTGGCGATGACCCCTTTGCCGTTCAAGAAAATCGTCGCCGCGTACTCGAGGCCATGGGTATTGCCGAGTGCGAGCACAACCTGCTTGTCCCCAATCAGGTACACGGTGACAATGTCGTGACGGTGACCTCGAACGGCGCCGATGATCTCGAGAACATTCGCGAGCAGATTGCCGAGGGCTGCGATGCCCTCGTCTGCACGGCGCATGAGGTGCCCGTGATGCTTTGCTTTGCCGATTGTGTTCCCGTTGTGCTGGTGGCTCCCGGCGGCTTTGCCGTGGTGCATTCTGGCTGGAAGGGCACGATTGCGCGCATTTCCGCCAAGGCGTGCCAAGCGCTCTGCGAGGCGGCTGGCTGCAAGCCAGACGACATCTCTGCCTATATTGGGCCCCATATCCTGGGTGACGAGTACGAGGTGTCCCAAGAACTTATGGACCGCTTTGCCTCCGAGTTCGCGTGCATCGATGCTGCCGCTTCTCGTATGCTCGATCTTTCCGCCGCCATTCGCGAGGCGCTGATGGACGCCGGCGTCGAAGCGAACGGCATTGTGGACACCAAGCTCTCCACCGTTCGTCAGAACGACCGCTTTTATTCCTACCGCAACGAGGGCGGCACCTGTGGGCGCCATGCTGCGATCGGCGTGATGCTATGAGAAAGATCGCATCGGTCCTAAGCGCGGCAGTGCTCACGCTTACGCTGTGTGCCTGCTCCTCGGGATCTTCCACGTCTTCTATCACCGTGGCCGGCTCGACCACCTGCCTTCCCATTGCCGAGATTGCGGCCGAGGGCTTTAAGGAGGAGACCGGCACCGACGTGCTCGTCTCTGGCCTTGGCTCTTCTGCCGGTATCGAGGCCGTCAGCAACGGCACGGCTGACATCGCCAGCTCGTCTCGTGGCCTCAATGCCGACGAGCAGAATCTGGGCCTGACCCCGATTGTAATCGCGCACGACGGCATCGCAGTCATCGTGAACGACGGTAATCCGGTCGACAACCTCTCGACCGAGCAGCTTCGCGACATATACGCCGGTAAGATTACCAACTGGAAGGAAGTCGGCGGAGAGGACCTGAAGATTCAGGTTATTAACCGCGATGAGGCGTCCGGTACGCGCGAGGCCTTCCGTACCATCGTGATGGACGGCACGCCGTTCGATCGTCGCTCTGCCGTTCTTTCGGGCACGGGCCAGGTACGCGATGTCGTGTCCCGTTCGCGTGGTGCCATTGGCTACATCTCGCTGGGTTTTGTCGAGAGCCTCAACGCTAAGACTTCGGTTAAGGCTGTTTCGGTCAACCATGTCGAGGCATCCGAGAAGACGGTCGCAAGTGGCGGCTACCCCATCTCGCGCGACCTTTACTTCTTTGTGAAGGGTACGCCTTCGCAGCGTGCACAGGACTACATTGACTATGTGACGTCCGAGAAGATGGACAAGCAGATTCGCGAGGCGGGCTTTATTCCCGTCACCAACGACGGAAAGGGGAGTGAGTAGCATGGAAGCACAGGAAACCCCCCAGATTGAGCGAGAGGCTCAGGCGCCCAAAAAGCGTGAGTTGGCGTTGGTGTCGCGCAGCACCTATCTCAAAGAGAAGGCGCTGCAGTGGATCTTCTTTGCTTGCGCGTTCTTGGCGGTCGTCACCGTCATCCTGATTTTTGTCTTTACCACGTACTCGGCGTTGCCCGTCTTTACCGACATCGGTCTGGCGGACTTCTTTAGCTTTACGTGGGCGCCCTCCGAGGGCCATTACGGCATCATGTCGCTGCTGGCGGGCTCTGGTCTGGTGACGGTCGGTGCGCTCGCCATGGGTGTGCCCCTGGGTGTGGGCACGGCCGTGTATCTGGTCGAGATCGCCGGCAAGCGCGTGCGCAGTCTCATCAGCCCCGCCGTCGACCTGCTGGCGGGTATCCCCTCCATCATCTACGGTTTCTTTGGCATGGTCATCATCCGTCCGTTTATCGCGCAGCTGACCGGTGGTCTTGGCTTTGGTGCGCTGACAGCGTGGCTCGTGCTCGCCATCATGATCGTTCCCACCATCACCACGCTCACCATCGATGCCCTCAATTCCATTCCCATGGGCATTCGCGAGGCATCCTATGCCATGGGTGCCACCAAGTGGCAGACCATCTACAAGGTCGTGCTGCCTGCAGCCAAGTTGGGCATCGTCGATGCGATTGTCTTGGGCATGGGTCGTGCCATCGGTGAGACCATGGCCGTGCTCATGGTCGTTGGCAACGCTCCGGTCATCCCGGACAGCATCTCGAGCCCCATCTCGACGCTCACGAGCCAGATCGCGCTCGACATGAGCTATTCCTCGGGCCTGCACCGCTCGGCTCTGTTTGGCATGGGCGTGGTCCTGTTTATCATTTCCGCCGCATTGGTGGGCATCGTCCGTCTGATTTCCAAGAAGAAGAGGGGGTAGGCTATGTCCGATTCCGTTGACACGACGGTCGATACGACCTCGTCGCGCGAACGCATCAAGCGTGCCCTTTCCCATGGTAAGAAGGGCCGCATCAACAAGGATCTGTCCAACAAGATTATGCTCGGCGTGTTTCGCGCCGCGGCCTATATCACCACGCTGGTGCTGGTCGCCATCATCGCCTACGTAGTTATCAACGGTCTGCCGCACATCTCGCTCGACTTTATCTTTGGCTGGCCGCAGGGCGTAAACGCCGAGGGCGGCATTTGGCCCACTATCGTCTCGACCGTCTACGTGACGGCGCTCGCCATGCTCATCTGCACGCCGGTTGCCGTCTTGGCTGCGGTCTATCTGGCCGAGTATGCCAAGCAGGGCAAGGTTGTCGACATCATTCGCTATGCTGCCGATGCCCTGGCCTCGGTGCCCTCCATTGTTATGGGCCTTTTTGGCTACGCCTTGTTTGTCGAGGCCATGGGCCTGGGTCTTTCGATGGTTTCGGCCGCCCTGGCGCTCGCACTTCTGATGCTGCCCATTGTCATGCGTACCACCGAGGAGGCAATCCGCGCCGTTCCGCGCTATATCCGTTGGGGCGCATATGGCCTGGGTGCCACCAAGTGGCAGGTCGTCTCCAAGATCGTGCTTCCTTCGGCTTTTGGTCGCATCGCCACCGGCATCGTACTTGCCATCGGCCGCGCCATCGGCGAGACCGCCGTGGTGCTCTACACCATGGGCCAGGCCATCAACCTGCCTATTTCGCCGCTCGATTCCGGCCGTCCCATGACCGTTCACCTTTATCTGCTTGCCAATGACGGCATCAACATGAACGCAGCCTACGGCACCGCGCTTTTGCTGATGGCGATTATTCTGGCCTTCAACCTGTTTGCGCGTTATCTGTCGCGCAAACGCCGCTAGTTAAGGAGTCCCATGTCCGTCTATCAGTCCGCTCCCACGCTGGAGCAAGCGGCCATCACGGCCAAGGATTTCAACTTTTGGTACGGTGACTTTCATGCGCTGACGGGGCTCGACCTCAACATCGCCAAAAACGCCATTACCTCGTTTATCGGCCCTTCGGGCTGCGGCAAATCGACGTTTTTGCGCTGTATCAACCGTATGAACGACCTTATCGAGGGCACGCGCGTCGAGGGCACCATGACGCTCGACGGCAACGATATCTATGCCGAGGGCGTCGACCCGGTCGACCTTCGCCGCCGCGTGGGCATGATTTTTCAGCAGCCCAACCCGTTCCCTAAATCCATCTACGAGAATGTTGCTTTTGGCCCTCGTCTGCAGGGCGTGACTAGCAAAAGCGACCTCGATGACATCGTGGAAGAATCGCTCAAGCGCGCCAACCTCTGGAAAGAGGTATCCAATCAGCTCAACAAGGATGGTTTGGCGCTTTCGGGCGGTCAGCAGCAGCGTCTGTGCATCGCGCGTGTGCTCGCGGTGCAGCCCGATGTCCTTCTGATGGACGAGCCCTGCTCCGCCATCGACCCCACGTCCGTCTCCAAGGTCGAGGATCTGATGGCCGAGCTGGCGCCCGAGATGACGATCATCATCGTCACACATTCAATGCAGCAGGCAGCTCGCATTAGCGACTACACCGCCTTCTTCTTGCAGGAGGTTGCCGGCGAGCCCGCCACGCTCATCGAGTATGGTCAAACCGACGCGATCTTCACCAGCCCGGTGGATTCGCGGACGGAAGACTATATCACCGGCCGCTTTGGCTGATCGGTGCGACTAGTCCCGAGCCGATCGGACCTGGTCCGGTGCGTATTCACTGTGCGGGCGGCATGACCGCACCCAACTGATTGGAGTGAACCATGCGCAAACTGTTTTCCCGTCAGCTCGTCGAGGCTCGTCACGAGATGTTGAGCATCTACGAGGCTGTAGACCTGGCTCTTCACGACGCCGTGAAGGCCTATGTGACCGACGACCGCAAGCTCGCCACCAAGACCAAGAAGCGCACGCTTTCGATTGACGCGCGCTGCGCCAACCTGGAGGCCGTGTGCTACAACCTGATCGCTACGCAGTCGCCGGTCGCCTCCGACTTCCGCTTGCTGCAGACAATCATCTACGTCGACTTTAACCTGCAGCGCATGACCGATAAGGTTCGCCAGATCTGCCGCGCCACGCGTCATATGGTCAAGGCCGATATCTCGCTGCCCCAGGAGCTCGTCGGTACGGTTGAGGCCGAGGCCGAAGCCGTATACCAGGTGCTGGGCTCGTCGCTTTCCGCGCTCGTCACCAACGATATGTCCATCATCTGCAACCTGGCCGTCGAGGACGAGCCGGTGCATGCGGCCTATGAGAAGTTCTTCCGTACCTTCAACCGCATGGACGCGGGCGAGTTTATGGACGACGACAGCAACTATGACGATCTGCGCCGCGCCATCATGGTTTCGCGCTACCTCGATCGCATCGCCTCGATTTCCATCGATGCCGCCTGCCGTCTGACCTTCCTTTTGACCGGCCAGCGCATGAACGCCGGCGATATCGCCCGTACGGACGAGGATGAGCTCGAGAGCATGCGCGTGCCTTCGGGCGAGGGCGTCATCATGAGGCCCGCTGTCGATGCGCGCTTTGTTGCCAAGGTGCCCGCTAACGAGGTGAGCGAGGGTCTTCGCTACCTGCTCGAGCACCTCGAGGACGAGGACGATACCGAGGATGACGAGGAGTAGGGTAGCTCCGTTCGTCGAAAGATTGTAAATACCTAAGTGGGCGCGGCCTTGCACATGCAGGGCCGCGCTCTTGCGTTAGCATGGGACTACTTGTACGTCTGTCTGCGGAGGCGATTGGCAATGGATAATTATTTGAACGTGATGCGCGCTCGCCGCGAGCAGATTCTCGAACGCTTTTATGCCGCACTCGATCGCGCGGGCCGTTCTCACGATGCCGCACGTCTGATTGCCGTCTCCAAGACCGTTGGCGTCGATGAGACCGTTGCCGCCATCCAGGCAGGGTATCGTCATTTTGCCGAGAACCGTCCGCAGGAGCTTGTTCGCAAGCTTGCGGGGCTGGCGGAGCATCCGGAGCTGCCCGAGGTGCGCTTCGATATGATCGGTAATCTTCAGACCAACAAGATCAATGCGGTGCTGGGTGCGGCCGAGCTGATTCATTCGGTGGGGTCGCTTCATTTGGCGCAGGCTATCTCGAGCCGTGCCGTCCGCAAGATTGAGGCGGGCGAGCTTTCTGCTCCCCAGCGGGTGCTGATAGAGGTTAATGTAAGCGGGGAGGAGTCCAAGGGCGGCTTTTCGCCCGATGAGGTTCGTGCCGCGGCTGGCGAGCTTGCGGAACTTGAGGGAATTTGTGTGCAGGGGCTTATGACCATGGCACCCCGGGGGAATAAGGATGTGGCGCGCCGCACCTTTGCCGGGCTGCGTGAGTTGAGGGATGAGCTGGAGACGGCACACCCCGATCTGTGTCTGCCTGAGCTTTCTTGCGGCATGAGCGAGGACTTTGAGCCTGCCCTTGAGGAAGGCTCGACGCTTGTTCGCCTGGGCAGGGTAGTATTCAGCCCGGAGTTTGAAGTAAAATAAGAGCCTGAAGTGCGCGCTGATTGTCAGAGCGCCTGCATTAGACCGTGAGAGGACACAACCATGGGTTTCCTTGACGAAATTAAAAATAAAATGCACCTAGGCGGCCAGCAGGGTTATGACCAGGGTTATGGCCAGGATGATGACTACGGTTACGATGACGGCTATGACGACGGCTATCAGAACAACGGCTACAGCGGTGCTTCGGGCGAGGGCTTCTACACGCAAGATGAACCGAGCAATGGACTGCTGGGGCAGACACGCCGCGGAGAGGCTGAGTCGGTTGCTGTGTACACGCGTTCCGGTCAACTGATCGGCGACGACTCCCGTCACGCTACGACGTACAATCCGCCTTCGCGCTCTCAGGATGCCGCTGCGGGCGGTTATCGTCCCGGCGCCTATGACACGCCGTCAAGCTACGCCGAGAACGCTCGGGTCCGCGCTGCCGCTGTGCCCGCTCCTGCTTCAACGCCGAGCGATGCCTCTGCCTATGCGAGCAATATCATCAACGCCACGCCTCAGTTGCCGGCCTACGTTCTTCGTCCGGAGAGTTATGACGACGTGGAGACGGTCGTGCGCCGCGTGCGTACCAAGCAGCCTGTCGCGCTGATCTTTGTGGGCGTTCGCACCGAGGTCGCCAAACGCGTCCTGGACTTTAGCTATGGCTTTGCCTGCGGCCTGGGCGCTTCGGTCAAAGAAGTGGGCGATCGCGTGTTTATGGTGCTGCCCGCCGGCTGCGAGGTCAAGGATTCGGATCTTAAGAAGCTTCGCGCCGACGGCTATCTCAAGTAAAGACAAGGCGAGGAGATTCCCATCAACATCTACACCATCGTTCAGCTTGTCAACACGCTGTTTAATTTTTATTCCACGTTGATTGTGGTCTACTGCTTTATGACGTGGATTCCCATGAAGCAGGGTGGTTTGCTACAGGATATCGCGGCGGTGCTCGACAGCGTTTGCGGCCCTTGGCTCAACCTGTTTCGCCGGTTTATGCCGCCGATGGGCGGTATCGATTTTTCACCGGTCGTTGCGATTATTGCGTTGCAGTTGGTGCAGAAGCTCATTCTGCAGCTACTTATAGGTATACTCGTATAGGACTGGCTCAGTAACCTATGTCGGGCGCTTAGCGCCAAGGCGATGATAAAGGAGAACTTGTTATGGCTATTACCCCTGCTGACATCCAGGCTCAGACCTTCTCTGAGGCCAAGCGCGGCTACGATCCCGCCGAGGTCGACGTCTTCCTGGAGACCCTGTCCTCCGAGGTCGACGCTATGCTTGCCAAGATCGTTGATCTTAAGGGTCGCCTGACCGCCACCGAGCAGCAGCTTGCCGATACGCAGGCTCAGCTTGCGCAGGCCCAGGATTCTGCCGCTCAGGCTGCCCCTGTCGCCACTCCCGCTCCCGATTTCTCCGCTCAGGAGCGTCAGATTTCCGCCGCTCTCATTGCGGCTCAGCAGACCGCCGAGGCGATTGTCAACGACGCTAACGAGAATGCTGACCGCATCCGCAACGAGGCCGACGCCAAGGCCCGCGAGGTCATCCGTCAGGCCCTGACCGAGAAGCAGGCCGAGCTCGAGGAGATTGACCGTCTGAAGGCTTCCCGCGAGGAGTTCAAGGCCGAGTATCTCAAGCTCATTCAGCACTTTATGGACGATGCTCAGAATTCCTTCCCGGCCGATCTGCTGGCTTCTACGCCGGTCGGTTCCGCGGCTTCTCCTGCCGTGACCATGCCTGCCGCCGAGCCGCTGCCTGTCGCTGATCCGGTTGTCCCCGTGGCCGACCCCTTCGCCCCGATTGACAACTTTGCCGCGGACGACCTGGACTAGCGCTAAAACTACAATCTAGCCCCTTAAAAGGAGCTCGCGCTTGCGAGCTCCTTTTTTGTAGCTGTATACGGGTTGGGAAACAAAACGCCGAGCTCTGCGTGCGATAGGGCAGAACTCGGCGAACGTTTGAGCGGTAAAAGGTAGATTTTAGGGCATGGGCCAAAAACTACTTGAGGAGGAAATTGGATAGGGGAATGGTGCGGGCCTCGCGATGCTCGGGGTCGGCGATATGGTCGGCGGGATAGCCGCAGACGAGCATGTGGTAGGGATAAACGCCCTCGGGCAGGTTGAACTGCTCGCGGGCTAGCTCGGGCTTAAAATGGCATACCCAGCACGTTCCCAGGCCCTGTTCCTCGGCCTCCATCATCATCTGATCGCAAACAATCGAGGTGTCGATAGCGCTGGAGTTCATCTGGTCATAGGGACGCACCCAAGCATCGTTGGTAACGCTGCAAACGAGGAAGATGAGCGGAGCGCCAAAGATGGACCCATCACGAGCAAACCGAGGCTGACAAGCAGCTGCCTTTTCCAGAAGCTCAGGCGTATCCAACACCATCACACGGGTTGGATGATTATTGCAAGCAGAAGGAGCAATGCGCCCAGCCTCAACAATGGTATCCACCACAGCCTGCTCAACAGAACGATCCTCAAACAAACGACAAGAATACCGAGACCGAGCCAGATCCATATACGACATACAAGCCCTCCAACAATTAAAAATCAAACAAACCCAAAGTAACCTAAAGAGTACCCAAAGCAGCAATCAGTCAAACGCTCACCAAGGGCCAAAGTGTCCGAGCGGGTACCAAAGGTCCCTTCAGCCAAACCCCCATTGCGCTAAAACTATCAGCCAAAGTTCCAATGGTGATACGTAAGGCGAAGGGCCGGCACCTGTTTACTTTCGAACGACTCTGCTACGCAGCCGGAGTGAGAAAGCAAACAGGTGCCGGCCCTTCGCCGGTGGGATACGTACCCCCAATTAACTGTTCTTCATGACAATCGAATCCACGACATCGGCCACATTCTCGCAGCAGTCGGCGCAGTACTCCAAGAAGGCGTACACGTCACGCCAGGCGATGACCTCGAGCGGGTCCTTGCCGTTGACGTGCAGGTTACGCATGGCGTTGATGTAGAGTTCGTCGGCCTCGGACTCGATGGTGTTGATCTGGATGACGAGCTCGCGCAGCGTTTTGGACTTGCGGTAGTTGGGCAACTCGACCATCAGGTCCTTCATGGCGCGGCAGGCGTCGGTCACCTTGTGGGCGATCACGATGGCATCGGGGTGGATGCTCTGGATGTTGGTGAAGTAGAGGCGCTGCACGACGCCCTCAATACGGTCGAGCACGGTATCGAGCGAGCAGCTCATGAGGTTAAGGTCCTCGCGCTCAAGCGGGGTGATAAAGGCCGTGAGCAGGGCGTCTTCGAGCTCATGGTGCTTCTTGTCTGCTGCATGCTCAATCGCATGCATCTTCTCGAGCATGTCGTGGATCTGCGCGGGGTCAAAGTTCTCAAAAATCTTGGTGAGCAGCTCGGCTGCCTGAACGGCGAAGTCGGCGCAGGCGACGTAGTTGTCAAAGTAGAACGAATCGGGTTTCTTTGCCATGAGTGATCCTTTCGGGGCGAAGACGGGTGGGCGAGGTAATGCGGTCCGGATGGACGTTCGGTTTGACTAGAGGAACATCATGAACAGCCTGGCCATGACAAAGCTGATGAGTCCACAGGCGGGGAAGGTGAAGAACCACGTGAACATCATGTCCTTGACCACGCCGAAGTTGATGGCCGAGAGGCGCTTGACGGCGCCAACGCCCATGATGGCGCAGGTCTTGATGTGCGTGGAGGACACGGGGATACCGGTGAGCGTGGCAAGCAGCAGGTTTGCGGCTCCTGCCAGGTCGGCAGAGAAGCCCTGATACTTCTCGAGCTTAACCATGCTCTGGCCGACGGACTTGATGATACGCTCACCGCCCACGCTGGTGCCGATGCCCATGGTGGCCGAGCACAGCAGCATGATCCAGATGGGGATGCCGGCGTCGCCGACGCCGGTCTGTCCGTTGGCAAAGGCGACACCTAAAAAGAGCACGCCGATGAACTTTTGTCCATCCTGCGCGCCGTGCATAAAGCTCATGGCCGCGGCGCTCGCGATCTGAGCATATTTAAAGAAGACGTTGGCACGTCGCCTGTTGGCGGCAGCGAAAAGAATCGAGACGAGCTTGCACAGGACCCAGCCCATGACAAAGCCCAGACCGATGGAGAGCGCCAGGCCGTAGATGACCTTCATCCACTCGTGGACATTGACGCTGCTGGCGCCGCCGAGGGCGATGGCAGCGCCGGTCAGGCCGGCGATGAGGCTGTGGCTCTGCGAGGTGGGGATGCCAAAACGCGATGCCGTGGCGCCGTAGACGACGATGGAGAACAGGGCCGCGCAGAGGCACGCGAGCGCCATGGTGCTGTTTCCGCCAAAGTCGACGATATGGGAGATGGTGTTGGCAACGCTGGCATTAAAGTGCGTCATGATGAGCACGCCCAAAAAGTTGAACGCGGCACTCATGAGAATGGCGGCGCGGGCGGGCATGCAACGCGTGGTGACACAGGTCGCGATGGCGTTGGGCGCGTCGGTCCATCCGTTGACGAAGATGGCGCCGAGCGCGAGGAACACGGTGACGGCAAGGACTGGGTTCGAAACAAGTTGGCCGAGGAAGGCTGAGAACGTTACGTCCATATATGAGCTTTCTCGAAGTTTGCAGAAACGTTACAAAAACATGATAAATCGTATCACCTCCTGCGGGTTTCTTTACCGAGTTCTGACGGGAGAAGTGAATTTTTTGGCACTAAAATTGAATATTAGCCCTGTTGACCGCGGGTGTTCTTTTTGCTAACACGCCGTGAGGACACGTGCGCTCGCTCCGACACCCCAAAACCACAGTCTGTTCGCTTTACAATATGCAAACATGCGTTCGATAATAGGGGCATGGAATATCGACAGACAGATGGCAAAACTCGGCGCGTGCACAAGCAGTATGTGGACGTCGTGGCCCGCATCCTCGCGGGCGGACAAGTTGTGCCGGTTACCGTCTGCTGGGTCGACGGTCGCTGCTTTACGATTGACGAGATTGTCTCGTCTACCGGTTTTGGCCTGACGGTTCACGGCATTCGTACGGCAACCTATAAGGTTCGTTTTGGCGGACATACGACCGAGCTGTATCTGGAAGACCAGGCGCGTGAGCGACCGGATGGCTCGCAGGCTCATCTGATGCGGTGGTGGGTGTGGGCGTTCGACCGCACACTCGAGAGTGAGCGCCGCGGGTAAGAGCGCGCGCCATTCGGGTACAATGGCGGGAATCTTGTCGCCTACGGCGCTGTCGCGGCGCTTTTTGAAAGGACGAAATTATGAACGATATCCAGGGCTATCAGAACGGCCCCATCGAGACCGGCGCAAGCCGTGCCAAGGAGATGTCGCCGCGCGCGTACAACCTTGCCATGTCTGCCCTGATCTTTTTGGGTTTTTGCGCTATGGGCGCTGGTGCCTACTTTACGGGCACCATGTCGTTTGCGCGCATGATGATGAGTGGCGCCGCCCTGCCGCTGGTCTTTGGCTCGTTTATCCTGACCATTGTCGGCATCGTCATGATGTCGGCCGCCGCCAGCAAGCAGTCCGTGGGCCTGTCGCTCGCGGGTTACGCGATCTTTGCGAGCACCTTTGGTCTGACCGCGTCGTTTGGCCTTGCCAACTACGACCTGCCCACCATCAACACCGCCTTTATCGCCACTGCCGCCATCACCTTTGTCTTTGGCGCACTGGGCGTGACCTTCCCCAAATTCTTCCAGCGTGTGTACGGCATTGGTTTTGGCATTCTGCTTGCCACGATTCTGGTCGAGATCGTGCTGATGTTCATGGGCGTCTCGCAGACCATCACCGACCTGATCGTGATTGTGGTGTTCGCCGGCTTTATTGGCTACGACACCTATGTGGCCACGACGGTGCCGCCCACGCTGCCCAACGCCGTGCTCATGGCGTCCAACCTGTTCGTGGACATTATCAACGTGTTCCTGCGCATCCTGAACATCCTTGGTCGTCGCGACTAGTGCCAGATTGCAGCGGTGCTTGCCGCGCGCAAATCGATGCGAAAGGCGGTCCTTCGGGGCCGCCTTTTTTGTACGCGGCGGGGTATCATGGATGGGAAAAGCCGATAGCGGCAGCGACCGAGAAAGGTGACCACTTATGGCAGACGTCGACAACAGGAACCGTAACCGTAGGCCCAACCGCGCGGGACAGCCCAATCCCAAGCGCGAGGCCCGTGCCAAGGCCGCCGAGCGTCACGTGGCGACTGTGTCCGAAGCGTGCGCAAAGGATATCGAGCGCTCGCTTGCCGGCGTGCGCGAGTTCGAGGGCATGCCTGCCGGATTTGTCGCGGCGATGAAGGCTAAGGCCCAGGTGGCTGCTGCCGAAGAGCAGGTTGCCGATGAGTCTGAGGCCGCCGAGGTTGCGCCTGCCGAGACCGAGGTCGTGGCCGAGCCTGTGCCCGCAGAGGAAGCCACGGAGACCGAGCCCGCGCCTGCTGCCGAGGAGCCCGCTCCGGTCCTGCCCGAGGTCACCGTGCTCGACGCCTCTGCCACGCAGGCCATTCTGGATAACGGCCGAGGCTACGCGCAGTTCTGCGACATGGCCGTGCTCGCCTTTGCCTCGTTCACCAACCCGGGCGGTGGCTACATCCAGGGCTATCTGGGTCAGGAGGCCACGCTCTGTGCCGATTCGTATCTGTACAATGTGCTCGATAAGCAGCGCAAATGGTACGGCGAGAACCGTCGCCGCAACATCAACTGTGAGCTGTACCGCAACCGTGCGCTGGTGGTGCCTGCGGTGCGCTTCGACCGCAACCACGTGCATGCGTACGCCGACGTGATCGTTGCCGCTGCGCCCAACGCCAAGCGCGCTCGCCAGGAGTATCGCGTGGGTGACGATGCCCTGCTGGACGCCCTGCGCGATCGTATCCGCTTTGTGCTGGCCATCTGCGACGAGCTTGGTCGCGAGAAGCTCGTGCTGGGCGCCTGGGGCTGTGACAACAACGGCTTTGACGCCGAGGCCGTGGCCGAGCTCTTCCGCAAGGAGCTCGCATCGGGCGACTTTAAGGTCAAGCAGGTCTTCTTTGCCGTGCCCTCTACGCGCTGGGACGAGGATTTTGCCAAGTTCGAGCACGTGCTGGCAAGCTTCCCCGAGCGCAACGAGGAGTCCTATGCCCAGGTTGCCGCCCGTGCCGCGGCCGCCCGTGCCGCCGAGCAGGCTCATGCCGCTGCCGAGGACGACGAGGATGATGACGACTGGCGCAAGTATCTGTAATCGGTGCGCGCTGACAGATAGGTCGAGCCGGCGGGAGGGGCTGCTCCCGTCGGCTTTTTGCTGAAGGAGGGGTTTGCGATGAAAAACGTCCTGTGCTTTGGTGACAGCAATACCTATGGCTACGATCCGGCGGGCATGCGCGATGGCACCGCGGTACGCTATGCGCACGATGTGCGCTGGTGCGGCGTGGCCCAGCGCGACCTGGGCGATATCGATTATCTGCACATGATGCCCGAAAGCCACGAGAGCCTGGGCCACGCCGTGGCAGCCAAGCTCCAAGAGATGCTCGGTCAGTAGCGCGTCCCCAAACCACCACAAAGGGGACAGTGAACTGCCTCCCATTTCTTGGACATCGGGAAATGGGAGGTTTTCCATGAGTATAGACCTCAGGGTGAAGCACGACCTGGAGTCCAGGAGGCGGGCCGTCGAGCTCTTCG